>WJLX01000071.1 GCA_014728225.1 Candidatus Coatesbacteria bacterium
AATACAAACTGGCAAGAATCGCAAGCTTTTTTTTCAAAAGGCCGGAACATAATTTCTCATTTACCATATGCTAAAATAATATAATCTCTTATCTTGTTTTAATCACACTGATAATTTCTCCCTCCCGCCGTTTCGTCTGTAGGGCTGAAGTCTGATAACTGGCGTTGTGAATGCCAATGACTGCAAATTCATACCAGAACACCGCACCAATGTACAAATTCACAAATTCTAATTTATTCGTAATCATTATTGTGCTATGTCCGCAAAAGCTTATCGTATCGACATCTGACGATTCTACATGATACAATGTAAATTATGCATTGGATATGCCGTGGGGTCAAAAACGAACTGAGACGAGACACCGCGCCACCGTCGGGCTTCACCACGCTGAGCGATATCCGGCCCGATCGATTACATCAACGGTACGTCGCCGGGACGGTACGTCGCCGGCGGCGGGGACGAACCAGAAAAAACCCCGGGGTTGACCCCGGGGTTGATGTGCGGTCGTTGACCGCTCGGACGCTGCGGGTTAATCCTGGCGCGGCACGGCGACGAACTCGCAGCAGTCGTCGCCCTTGGCGATGCACTTGGTCTCCTCGGCCTTGAAGGTGCCCAGGTTCTCCGGGCCGATGCCTGCGCCGTAGAGCAGGTCCATGAAACCGGCGGTCACCCCGGCCAGCATATAGCAGACACCGTGATCGCTCTTGCCGTAGCGGGAGCGGTAACCCTGCTCCTCGTAACCGCCGCGGGAGCGCAGCACCAGCTTCTTGCCGGGCTCCAGTTCGCCGAACTCGACCTTGGCCCAGCCGAGGGCGTTCTCGACGGCCACCAGCCCCTTGACCTTGTCCTCTTCGTTCTCGATCATCGGCTCGACGAGGGCTTTCCACTCGTCGGAACTCATGATACCGAAGAAGGTGTTGTTGGCGCAGTCCTGGGCGGCGTAGATCAGCAACTCCCGGGCGATGGGGGCGAAGTCGGCGCCGTGGGAATCGATGATCGCTTTCTCGAACTCGAAGGAGAAGTTGTTGTAGTAGTCGACGTGGGTGTTGTTGAGCAGAACGCCGAAGCGCCGGATCAAGCCCTTGTCGTCCCCCTGCAGTTGGAGGCCGTGAACACCCTGGATGATTTGTTGTTCGTCGATGGCCATCAGCCCACCTCCACCTGGAATGTGCTCAGCTCATCGCCCTTGGCCAGGGATTTTTCCTGGGTGACCGCGTAGGCCCCCTTGTCTTTGCCGTAGGCCTTGGCCAGGGCGCCGGCGATGAAACCCCGGGCGAGGTAGTCCACCGGTTGCTTGCTGGGTTTATCGTACTTGACCTGCCAGCCGTTGCCGATATGCGAATGCGCGACCTTGACCTCGCCGCCGTTTTCGCCGACGCCGCCGAAGTCGATGCTGCCGAAGCCCAACTGGGCGAACATGCCGCGGGCGGTGTCCAGCACCTCGCCGGGATCGCCGCCGGGCTGTTTGTCCAGCAGTTTGTGCGTCATCTCCGCGGCCGCCTCGGTCATGATCCGTCCGCCGTCGATGTATTCCTGAGCGTCGAGGACCATCCGGACGAACCCGAGGTTGTAATGCTGGCAGTGGAGCACCACGTGCTCGCCGTCCATGGTTATCCGGTTCTTGCCCGGATCGTATTCGACCTTGGGTGAGTATTCAGCCATGTTTGCTCCTTGATTTAGGGAATATCATCGGTTTCCAGGATGAACATCGCCGCCATCCGGACCTTATTGATGATGTCCGGGTCATCGGGGATCTCCATCGCCTCTGGTCGGGTTATCTTGGTGACCATCGCCAAACGCATCACGTCGATAAACTTGCCGCGATTCTTGACGAAGTCGTAGATCTCCTTCAGTTTCTCTCCCATCGGGATCTCCTTGATTGGCTGGTAATTGCTATCTGTCGCGCATGCTTCGACAGGTCTGTTTGCTGCGCGGTGGTCGAGCGGCTGGCGGCGACACGGCTTGTCAACGGCTGTGGCGAGGTTTCCCCCCTGGGACTCCTGTTCGATCGCCGCCAGGAGCACCGGTGACGGCTCGACTGACCCGCTATTCGCTGGACAATGCCAAAATGGATATAGTGCAAGAAGTGTGCCAATGATTTACCAGTGGGCTGGATAGGCACACCGCCGCAGTTGGGCCATCTCAACAATGGCGTAAAAGCAAACCTTTATGCAGATTGCAATGTCAAGTTGCCGCCAGGTGTGCTTTTTGACAGGGTAAGACTGGTACTATTAACGAGTTAGCTGTTAAGGCGAGTATATTGAACACCATCAACGGTGGGACCCGTTCTTGACCGAGAGGGCGGAGTCCAACTTGGTCGAGCCGCCGCGAGCAGCCAATGGTGAAGCAAACCCGCCGCAAACCGCGTTTTCGAGGCGGCCTGCCCGGTTCGTCACTCCCGGGCGACACGTCTTTTCAATAACCCGGGGCTGTTGTACGTATCAAACCGGCCTGCCGACGGCACGACCCCGCTCAATCCGCCCGGGTCGGCCAGGTTGATTGCACTATCAGCGGCGGCCTTGCCGCCGGTTTGGTTCCCCGTTTGCGGAGGGCCTGCCCGGCTGATGTTGAACGGCAGCGCAGCCGAGACTGATCGGGCGGCTCCGGCTGTCGATGTCGGAATCGCAACGGAAACGTTTGAAAGACCCTGCTATTCAGCTAAAAAACCTGCGGCACAAAGGCCGTCTAGCGCCCGGAACAGCGCAAATCTTCCATGGGAGTAGTCTGCTGATTACCCGACCACAATCAGGTGAAGCGCCGTTGGTTTTTTCCATCTTTGGCGGGGCCGGTTGGTGGGCTAAGGAAGCCTGACCGATCACAGCGGGTTTGCGCCGATGACTTCGGGTGTTTTGTCGCCGGTTTCCGGCGTCGGCGCGGCGGCCCTTTTTCGGCTTGCGTCGCAGTATTATTTTTGCTATCAACTTATAATGATACCTTAAACTCAGACCGTCGAGCGACAAAACACGAATAGTGAGGTTCGAAGTGAGAAAAACCGCCCTGATAATCATCACCCTGCTGGTCGGTGTCGGTGTGGCGGCAAGCTACACCACCGTCGGCCACCAGGAGGTCGAGGTGCCCGAGACCGCCGTCGACGCCGCCTTTAGCGTTGTCGACGAACTCCTCGACGGCGACATCCTCAACAACCGCGTCTTCGTCCTGCCGCAGAAGCTCGCCGGCGGCAGCGTCGCCTTCTGGCACGACGAGATCGAGCTGCCCGACGAAGAGGGCTGGCTGGTCTTCCTCGACGAGAACCCCTGGGCCGAGTGGGAGCACCCCACCCGCTGCGCCTTCCATACCATCGACGGCGCGATCCACACCTGGGACGTCACCACGCCGCCCCGGCGCTACGGTGAGATGGTCGAACTCTCCGACGGCTCGGTCTACGAGGCCGATACCGGCTACTGGAAGCCGGACCTGGACTACTACCGCGAGCTGGGCGAGCGCTACCGGGCCCTGCATCCTGAGATGGCCGACCGCGCCGGCGAGAACTACGCCCTGTTCCTCTCCGGCGGCGCCGACGCCTCCAACAACCACCCCCGCTATTACAACAACATCGCCTTCTGCTACACCACCCTGGTCTGGGTCTACGGCTACGACGAAAACAACATCTACGTAGCTGATGTCCGACGGCGACGATCCGGGCGTAGACCGCTCCGACGGCAGCAGCACCCCGACGGACCTGGACGGCGACGGCGACAGCGATTACAGCGATCCCTGCGTTCACAGCTACGTCGACGCCTACTTCGACACCCTGGCCTCCGTCGTCACCGCCGAGGACAACCTGTTCATCTACACCACCGACCACGGCGGCGGTGGAACGACCGCCTACCTGAACCTCTGGAACAGGCAGCGCTACTACGATTACGAGATGCGGGCCAAGATCGACAACATCGACTTCGACACCTGCCTGGTCACCATGGGCCAGTGTCACTCCGGCGGCTTCGTCGACGACCACGACGACGTGGAGAACCTGGTCATCTCGACGGCCTGCCTGCCCAACGAACTCTCCTACGCCCACAACCTGTACACCCTGTACCTCCTCCACTGGACGGCGGCGGTCAACTGGTCCTATCCCGGCTGGCCCGCCGAATTCTACGACGGGGCCGACGTCGACGCCGACACCAACGACGACGATCTGATCAGCGCCTACGAGGCCTACGTCTTCGCCGACGACAACTACGACAGCTCCACCCCGATGTACAGCGACTACTCGGGCATCGGCGAGGAACTGACCCTCTGGGGCACCCGCCTCGACGGCCCCTTCTGCGTCCTCAACGACTACGACGTCCACACCCCGGCCGGTGAACCCTTGATCCCGCCGGGCGGCGAGGGCGAGATGGACGTCACCGTCGAGAACATCGGCGGCGAGGGCGCCGACAACGTCACGGCGACGCTGAGCTCGGACGATCCCGACATCACCGTCATCGACGGCGAGATCGACTTCGGCAGCGTCTCCGCCGGCGGCACGGCGGACTCCTCGAGCCCCTTCACCTTCGAAGCGGCCGCCGGCGCCCAGAACCCCCACTACTACCACCTGACCTGCGAGGTCTTCGCCGACGACGACCCGGCCAAGGAGTACGACGTCCTGGTTCCGGTGGGCGAGTTCGTCGCCGACTTCGCCGACGACATGGAATCCGGCGAGAACGGCTGGACCCGCGACACCAACTCCCTCTGGCACCTCGAAGACTACCGCTACCACAGCTACGAGTTCTCCTGGAAGTGCGGCGGTCAGGACATCGCCCGCTACCGCAACAATATGGAAGACCCCCTCTACTCGCCGCTGATCATCCTCAACCCGGACAACCCCACCCTGCGGATCTGGACCGATTACGACATCGAGGTCAACGATCACTGCTACGTCCAGTTCGGCAACGAGGTCGACGGCTGGGTCGACCTGGGCGATTTCACCGACGGTCAGCAGAGCTGGGCCGAGTACACCTACGACCTGGGCGACCACGCCGGTGAGCTGGGCTACCTGAGGTTCCTGTTCACCTCGGACGAAGACGGCACCGGGGTGGGCCTGTTCCTGGACGACGTGGAAATCTACCTCGACGACACCGAGGCCGAGCTGGTCGCCTTCGAGACCGCCTCCCGCGACGAGGGCCTGCTGCTGCACTGGGGTCTCGAGAGCGCCGCCGACGTCGCCCGCCTCGACGTCTATCGCGAACGGATCGTCGACGGTCTGCTCACCGGCGACGGCCGCAACCCGACGGAGCCGCTCAATGAGCTGCCCCTCGGCCCCGCCGCCTCCTACTTCCTCGACCGCGACGTCGAGGGCGGCGTCGAGTACCGCTACTACCTGCGGGTGACCGAGAACAACGGCTCCCAGAGTCTGTTCGGTCCCGTCGGCGCGACCTACGCCGACCCGCGGGTCGTCAACACCGCCCTGGCCGCTCCCTACCCCTGCCCCGGCGACGGTGTGGTGACCGTGGAGTTCGAGCTGGCGCGCAGCGGTGAGATCAGTCTCGCCGTCTACGACATCTCCGGCCGCCTGGTCGAGCAGCTTCTGACCGGCGAACAGCCCGCGGGCCGCCATCGCCTGAGCTGGAACGCAAGCGCTGTCGACGCCGGTGTCTACTTCCTGCGCCTGGAGGCCGACGGCGTCAGTGACACCCGCCGGGCGGTCATCTCCCGCTGATCGAACCCGCGACAACCAACGACGGGACGGCGCGGGCCGTCCCGTCTTATCTGGTTTGGTGATAACCGCGGACGTGTCCTCAGCCCCCGCACTGCAGGGTTATCGGTAAGCAATTGTCAGCGATTGATGATCGGCGATGGAGCACGGGCTCTCCAGCCTACAGTCCGCCGGCCCCCGGCCGGCAGATGGTAAGGGCGGGATTTCAATACCATCCGGGTGACGCGAATGCTAGTCGCGCCCTAGCGGCCGATGACCACCCGGCGGCTGAGCGCCGCGCCTTGCGTCTCCAGGCGCAGCAGATAGACCCCGGCTGATGCAGCGGAGCAGTTCCAGCTCACTTCGTGCCGTCCGGCGGGCAGCTCACCCTCGGACAAGACGGCCACCCGGCGCCCGGCCAGGTCGTAGACGCTCAGGCTGACGCGCTGAGCCTGCGGCAGCGTGAAAGCGATGCTGACGCTTCCCGACGCCGGATTGGGCCAGGGCTCGTCCAGGCTCAACCGGTTCGTTTGCTCCGGGGCGACAACAGCCGCCGTCGGCCCGAATCTTTGCACCTGGCCCGCGCTATCCGTGGCCTCCAGCCAGTAGACGTAGCTCCCGCCGGGCTCGACGCCCCGATCCAGCCAGCGGCTGGTCGCACCGGGCAGCGAGCCGCTGACGGCGACGGGATCGTCCACGCCGCGCAGGACGCGGACACCGGCGGGCATGTCGCCGGTGATGGTCCAGCCCAGCAGTACGCCGTCGGCGGCGGGCGACGCCGACAGCTCTACGCCGTCGAGGCCGACATCCTCCGGCACGTAGAAGCTCCAGGTCTCATTGGACCAGGTTTCGAGATAGCCGTCGGTGGCCACGACCTTCCAGTAGTAGGTCGTATCCGGGTCCAGCTCGGCGTCGCTGAACTGGTACTCGGAGTCGGTCAGGCCGCTGAGCTCCTCGTGGTGGGGATCGAAGTCGGACTCGGTCGAGTACCACAGATCGTAGGTGACGGTGGGATAGTCCGGAGCGTCTTCCCAGTCGCACAGGGGGTAGTCGGCCACGGTCGCGCCGTCACTGGGAGACAGCAGCGAGAAGGCCGGAGGAGCTGCATTATGCCAACTGTACTTGAGGTCGTCGTTGTCACCGTCGTAGTATGAGATATGCGGGTTGCCGCTGGAATCCAGCGCCAGGGAGGTGTAGTAGCCAACCCAACCACCCGTATCTACCCAATCGATCTCACAGCTCGAACCGTTCCAAGCGGCGTACTTCAGGTCGCTATTACCATAGTACGAGAGGTGCGGGTTGCCGCTGGAATCCAGCGCCAGCGAGGTGTGCCAACCGACCCAACCGTCCGAGTCCACCGTCTCGATCTCCCAGCTCGCGCCGTTCCAACGGGCGTACTTGAGGTCTCCGTTGGTATTGTTGAAGTATGAAATGTGCGGGTTATCGCTGGAATCAAGCTCCAGGGAGGTGTATTCGCCCACATCACCGGCCGAGTCCACCGTCTCGATCTCCCAGCTCGCGCCGGTCCAATGGGCGTACTTGAGATCGTCGTTGTTGACGTAGTAGTACGAGATGTGCGGGTTGCCGCCGGCATCCAGCGCCAGAGAGGTATAGTAGCC
>WJLX01000072.1 GCA_014728225.1 Candidatus Coatesbacteria bacterium
ACGGTTTTTGCATCTCGGCGACCGTTCGAGCGATGATAACGGTTCACCTCCGCAAAAACCGTGCCGGTTCCGGCCTGGGGGTTGAAGCCGATTGCGGGTTCGCCGTTGCTTTTCAACAGGTCTCCCGGGCGGGTGCGGCGCGTGGGGCATCGGGGTCTGTGCTATACTCGGGTCATGTATTTGGAACGTCTGGAGCTCGACCACTTCCGCCTTTACGAGCGGCTGCGCCTGGAGGTTCCCCGTCCGGGCCTCTGTCTGGTCGGGGGTAACGCCACGGGCAAGACGAGTCTGCTGGAGGCTATCTACTACCTGGCCACGGCGCGCAGCTTCCGCTTCGCCGCCGACGCAGACCTGGCCCGTCACGGCGCTGAGGGTTTCGTTTTGCGAGCGACACTGGCTCGCGCCGACCGCGAGCTTCGGCTCGCCCTGTCGTATCGCCGTGGCGGCAAGACGGCGGCCGTCGACGGCGAGCGCTGCAGTCGGCTCTCCGACATCCTCGGCCGGCTGGTTACCTGCTGCTTCACCGTGGAGGACCTGGACACGATCCGTGGTTCGGCGGGCCGGCGGCGGCGGTTTCTCGATTTGCTTCTCGGGCAGGTTTCGCCGCGCTACACCAGGGCGGCGGCGGAGCTGCAAGCCAACCTCAAGCAGCGCAACGCCGCCCTGCGCCGCGAGCCCTTCGACGCCGCGGCGGTGCGCGCCTGGGACGGCCCCCTGGCCCGTTCGGCGGCCCTGGTCACCGAGCTGCGCCGGGCCGCCGTCGATGAGCTGATCGAACCGGCCCGCCTGGCTTTCAGCGAGCTTTCCGGCACCACTCTTCAGCTTCGGCTGGACTATGAAGGTGCGTTGGAGGAAACCCGCCTGGACGCCGCGGCCCTCGAGGAACCCTTTCTCGAGTTGTGGCGACGCAACCTGGAGCGTGACCGACGGCGGGGCTATACGACAAAGGGTCCCCACCGCGACGATCTGGCGCTACGCCTCGACGACGTCGACCTGCGCCGTTACGCCAGTCGGGGTCAGCAGCGCCTGGCCGTGGTCGCCCTGCGGTTGGCTGAAGCCGAGTTCCTCGCCCGGCGCACGGGTACCCGTCCGGTGTTCCTGCTGGACGACGTGGCCAGCGAGCTTGACGACGCCATCAGTGCACGACTGCTGCCGGCCCTCGAAGAACGCGTCGACCAGCTGATTTTGACCTGCCTGCCCCAGGACCTGGACCAACTGAGCGCCGGTCGGCCGGCCTACGGCGTGGGCGGTGGCGCCGTCGAGGCCTTGTAGGCCGGGACCGACTGGAGAAACCGGCCCCGCGGGGCCGGTCTGCTGAAAGCGAGTGTGAAGGCGGCGGCTTCAGGCGGTGACAAAAGTACCACCCGCGCCGGACACTCCGGCGACCAGATGCCCGGGGTCGGTAATCACCACGGCGGACCCGCCGGCCTCGATGAACTCCAGGGCGGCTTCGATCTTGGGGCCCATGCTTCCTGGAGCGAAATGACCGGCGTCGCGGAATGCGGTCAGCTCGGCGGCGCCGACGCGCTCCAGCGGCCGGGCCCGGGGGGTGCCGTAATCGAGCATGACGTTGGCGACGTCGGTGGAGATCACCAGCATGTCGGCCTCGAGCAGCCGGGCCGTCAGGCAGCTGGCCCGGTCCTTGTCGATGACGGCCTCGACGCCGCGGTAGGTGCCGTCGCCGTTGGCGACGACGGGAATGCCTCCGCCACCGACGGCGATGGTTACCACACCGGACTCCAACATGCTTCGCACCACCGCCAGTTCGACGAAGGAGACGGGTTTGGGGCTGGGCACGACGCGCCGCCAACCCCGACCGGCGTCCTCGCGCACCACCCAGTCGTTCTCGGCGGCGTAGCGCTCGGCAGTTTCGCGATCGAAGAAGGGCCCTACGGGCTTGGTGGGGTCGTCGAAGGCGGGATCGTCGGGTCGGACCTCGACCCGGCTGACCACGGCCGCGACGCGACGCTTCAGGCCGCGACGCCGTAGT
The DNA here is from genome assembly GCA_014728225.1 of Candidatus Coatesbacteria bacterium. NCBI lineage: Bacteria > Candidatus Coatesiibacteriota > Candidatus Coatesiibacteriota bacterium. The sequence continues at coordinate 1,991 of WJLX01000072.1, forward strand.
TCCGTGTGGACGGCGCTCTGCAGCTGGTAACCGATCCCACCCTGGGTATTGGCCCCCCAGTAATCCAGCGGCAGCTCGGGCAGCTCCGCCGTCTTGTCGCTCATCAGCAGCAGGTTGCCCACCTGGGGGCCGTTGCCGTGGGTGATCAGTATCTCATGGCCGGCGGCCGACAGCTCGGCGATGGCCCGGGCGGTGGCGTTGATGTTCTCCCACTGCTCTTCCATGGTGCCCCGCTGGCCGGAGCGAATGAGCGAGTTGCCGCCGACGGCGATGATTAGACGCATTGCTCGGATTACCTCCGGCTAAGACACCGACCGGTGCGGCCACCCGTCGGCTGGAAAATCGCGGCGGGCGGCGCCCGCCGAAGAACGAGGGACGAAAACCGTCCCGGTGGAGCTTTCACGTTGCGGGCATTATAATAAAGGCCCTTGACAGAGTAAAGACAACGCGGGGTTACATAGCTATGACGAACCGTCTTGATCCCCCGGAACCCTGGCTGGACTTCCTGCGCTGGCAGTCCGAGCAGACCCGCGCCACCTGCCGTTACCTGGCCCGCCGCTGCGCCCTGCGCCGGGGAATCCTGCTCGACCTGGCCTGCGGCCGGGGCCATGTCAGCGAGAAGCTGCTCCAGACCCGCCCCGAGCTGCGTCTCGTCGGGCTCGATCACGACCTCAACATCCTGCCCGCTCCCGGAAATGGTTTGCTCCCGGTCTGCGGCGGCGCCGAGGCCCTGCCCTTCGCCGACGCCACAGTCGACTTCGTCCTGTTCCACTTCTCCCTGATGTGGGTCGATCCCCGCAGCGCCCTCGCCGAGGCCCGTCGGGTCCTCAAGCCCGGCGGCAAGCTGTTGCTCTGCGCCGAGCCCGACTACGCCGGCATGATCGTCGAGCCCGACCCCGGCGACAGTAAACCGATGATCATGCGCCTGGCCCGGGGGATCGAGCGCGTCGGCGGCGATCCCTACCTGGGCCGCAAACTGCCCCGGCTCCTCGACGAGGCCGGTTTCCGTCTCGAGGACTACGGACTGGGCTCCCGGCCCAGCCTCTATCGCCGTGAGGACTGGCCCAGCCTCGAACGTGTCTTCCGCTTCCGCAGCTACTTCCACCCGCGCTCCGGACCGCGCTGGCGCGCCAACCTCAAGCGGCTGCTGCGCAAACAAACCTATCTCGAGTACCTGCCCGTCTTCTACGCCCTGGCCGAACGCTGAGTCGCCCGGGAGCGCTGCGAGATTCGATGAGCAAATCCCCCAACGAGCCGCGTCTAGCCGAGCTGGGACCCGGTGATTACGACGCCCTGCTCCGGCTCTGGGAGGCCGCCGGGCTACCCTGCAAGCCTCGGGGTCGGGACAGCCGCGAGCAGTATCTGCGCCAACTGAGCCTGGGGATGCTGGCCTTCCTGGGCCTGTTCGACGATCGCCGCCTCGTCGGCGTCATCCTGGTGACCCACGACGGCCGCAAGGGCTGGCTCAACCGTCTGGCCGTGGAGCCGAGCCAACGTCGCCGGGGGCTGGGCCGGCGCCTGATCGCCGCCGCCGAGGAATGGCTGCGCCAACGAGGCATCCGCATCTTCGCCTGTCAGATCGAGGGCTACAACGACGTCTCCCGCGTCGTCTTCCGCAACTGCGGCTACGTCTTGTTCGAGGACATCGAATACTACACCAAGCGTCCCGGCCCCGACTGGTAGCCCGCCCGCCCTTGCCGCCCCCGTGCACCGGCCCCGGCCTTTACGGGGCCCATCTGTGCTGGTATAATGCGGCCGTTCCACAGCCCTTTACCCATCCATCCAACCGCCAGCTTAGGAGCTCTAATGCGCAAGACCCTGTTCCTCCTGCTCTGCCTGATCGTCGCCGCCGGGCTCGTCGCCGGCTGCCGGGGCACCTACCAGTGCGAGGGCGCCGCCAGCGACATCCGCAACGCCGGCAACTACGACCGCGCCATCGAGAACATGCTCGCCTACGTCGAGGGCGAAGGCGCCGACCAGCCCTGCGCCCGCGTCATGCTCTTCTGGGCCTACGCCGAGAAAGGCAACTTCGGCGAAGCCGTCAAGTGGCGCGAAGAGGCCCTGGCCATGGACCCCGCCACCCAGGAAAAGATGGACGCCCTGATCGTCGAGCGTAATTTCTTCGTTATCGCCCAGAACGCCACCATCGAGGCCTTCAACAGAAGCGACTACATGAGCGCCCTCGAGAACGCCAAGTACGCCCAGGAGCTCGACGAAGATTACTACCTTTCCTACTACCTGGCCGCCGAGGCCTACGTGGCCCTCGAGATCGAAGCCGCCGAGAACGACAACCCCGAACTCGCCGAAGAGTACGCCCAACTGGCCGCCGACGAGTACTACCTCGGCGCCGAGAAGCTCTTCGCCCAGCACAACGACCCCGACACCATCTACAAGCCCGTGCTCAAGAGCCGCGGCACCCAGGTCTACGTCCGCGCCGCCGACGTCCTCATCAACGCCGAGGATTTCGAGCGCGCCAACGAGGCCCTCGACATGGGCCTCGAACACTACCCCGGCGCCATCGTGCTAAAGATCGCCCGCGCCGACATCATGTTCCTCACCAAGCAGTACGAAGGCCTCGAAGCCTACTACAACCAACTGATAGAAGAGGCCCGCACCGCCTGGGAAAACGCCGAGCCCGACTTCAAGGAAGCCGCCCGCGACCTCTACGTCATCGTCCTCGACAAGGCCGGACTCTACTACATCACCCGCGACAACCTCAACGTCGACGACCTCCAGGTCGCCGTCGAACTCTACCGCACCGGCTTCGAGATCAACCCCGACGACATCGAACTCGTCAAGCACTTCAAGCTCGTCCTCGACGAACTCAAATTCTCCGCCGAAGACGCACCCTGGATCGCCGAGGTCTTCGACAAGTACGACGAGCTGATGAACAAGTAACCCCGCGCGTTACTTGTTGACAGCCCCGGGACGCTGTGATAAGATGCCCCTCCGCTCGCCTTGACACGCTCAAGCGAGCCTGCACCCGGGCCCGTGGCGCAGTTGGGAGCGCGCCTCCTTGGCGTGGAGGAGGTCAGGGGTTCGAATCCCCTCGGGTCCACCAATACGTTAATCAAAACGCCGTCCGGATGGACGGCGTTTTTTTACGTTGGTGTTGAACCGTAGGGCGGACCCTGGCGCGGTCCGCCGTTCCAAAACGGCAGGTCACGTAGGGCGGACCCGCCGCGGTCCGCCGTTCCAATACGCCAGGTCACGTTGGGCGGACCACCTGTGGTCCGCCGTTCCATAATGCCAGGTCACGTAGGGCGGACCCGTGGGATTGGTCCCCCGCGGTCCGCCGTTCCAAAATGCCAGGTCACGTAGGGCGGACCCGTGGGATTGGTCCCCTGCGGTCCGCCGTTCCAATACGCCAGGTCACGTAGGGCGGCCCCGTGGGATTGGTCCCCTGCGGTCCGCCGTTCCAAAATGCCAGGTCACGTAGGGCGGACCCTCCGCGGGCCGCCGCGAATTGTCTTGTTTTAACTAAATAAAACTTGCTGTCCTGCTTCTTTTTCACATAGTATAAGATTTCTCTGTTTGTAAAAATTATCTGCTTTTCTTTCAATATCACCAATTTTAGTTTTCTTTTTGGGAAAAAAGCTTATCATTATCCTATTTGCGTACTGATAATGACTGTTACTATTTCTTGGATTATTGATAATTCTTTCAAATAATGGGCAATATATCTTACACAGCATGACGCGATATTTAGAATAATTACTATCATCAATTCCATGAAGAATACTTGTGCTTAATCCCAATACCAAATCACAAAGTTGTATAATATTTGATAGCACGTTATCTCTATGGTCTTTAGGCAGAAAAACAATATTATCTGTATCTATTGTTATTCTTTCTTTTTCTTTGTTTATTTTATGTATTGTATGCCATGGAAAATAGTTGTGATCTTTTTGTTGTCCTTCTTCATGGTAAATATTATCTACAATAATCTTGCGTCTTTTAAACATGCATTTAAGCGCGTACTTAACAGCAGAACGAAAAAATCTATTATAAGTGTTATTAAATATATTAGTGCTTCCGAATTCATCTTCATTTAATTGTGATTTATTGATACCAAGTATGTATGAGTAAAAAGTATTTGAACT
>WJLX01000073.1 GCA_014728225.1 Candidatus Coatesbacteria bacterium
CACTTTTAATAATGCGACATCAGGATTTGCCTGTCAAGGGGTTGGCGGCTTCTGCATACGTATGTACCCGTATTATCATTTTCATATATCCATAACTAGTTGATATATCAACACTAAATTAAAACAAGATCGTCTAATTGAAGGAGCGTCTCAGAAAATGACGGAACGGGGGCGATCCCGTTTTTTCCGAGCCGCACTGCCGTTTGGCCTCCGCCAGTGGTGCGGTTGGCACCGCCTCTGCGCCTTCCCGGATGCCGCCTGCAGCTAACTGCGGTCGGCAAACAACCGGCGACGTAAAACGCTCTCCCGCCGCCGATTGTTGCCTTCAACTACGGCTCAACCTAGCGCGCCGAATAATCGTAGAAACCGCGCCCGCTCTTGCGGCCCAACCGGCCGGCGGCGACCATCTTGCGCAGCAAGGGGCAGGGGCGGTACTTGCTGTCGCGGAAGCCGTCGTAGAGAACCTCCATGATCGCCAGACAGACATCCAGGCCGATGAAGTCGGCCAGGGTCAAGGGCCCCATCGGGTGGTTCATTCCCAGCTTCATCACGCTGTCGACGGCCTCGAGCGCGGCCACGCCCTCCATCACCGCGTAGACGGCCTCGTTGATCATCGGCATCAGGATGCGGTTGGAGATGAAGCCCGGATAATCGTTGACCTCGACGGGCACCTTGCCCAACTGTTCGGCCAGGCTCATGGTCAGCGCCGTGGCCACGTCGCTGGTCTCCAGTCCGCGGATGACCTCGACCAGCTTCATCACCGGCACCGGGTTCATGAAGTGCATGCCGATGAAATCGGCGGGGCGCTCGGTGAAGGCGGCCAACTCGGTGATCGGGATCGTCGAGGTGTTGGAGGCCAGCAAGGCCCCGGCCTTGACGGTCTGATCGACGGCCCGCCAGACCTCACGCTTGACGCCGCGCTCCTCGAAGACGGCCTCGATGACCACATCGCAGTCGGCGATCTCGCCGAACTCCGTAGTGGCGCGGATGCGGGAAATGGCCTGCTCCTTGTCCTGGGAGGTGATCTTCTCCTTCTTGACCATCCGGTCCAGGTTGCGGGCGATCGACGCCAGGGCGCGCTCCAGGAAGCGCTCCTCGCGCTCGATCAGCACCACGTCGTAACCGGTCTGGGCGCAGACGTGGGCGATGCCGTTGCCCATGGTGCCGCCGCCGATGACCGCGATCTTGTTGATGTCCGCCGTCTCCATGCCGCTCCTCTTCGTTTTGGTCCCGTATGGAGTTGTGGATGAGTTCGAAGGTCAATACTAGCAAAAAGAGCGCCGCGACGGTAGCCCGTCGGCCCGCCCTGGTTGCCGCGGCGGCGATGTTGTATACTGGCGCGGTGCGTTACCTGGGCATCGATTACGGTGAGGTGCGGCTGGGGCTGGCCCTGTCCGACGAGGGCGCCGTTCTGGCCAAGCCCTTGAAGGTCTACGCCCGACGCAGCCCCAAGCGCGACGTGCGTTGGCTGACCCTGCTGTGCATCGAGCTGGGCGTCGACGCCGTCGTCGTCGGCCTGCCCCTGGAGCAGGCCGGGGTGGAGGGGAAAACGGCCGAGCAAGTCCGGCTGTTCGTCGGGCGGCTGCGCTCTCATCTGGCCCTGCCCGTCGAGTTCGTCGACGAGCGCTACAGCTCGGCGGAGGCCGAGCACAGGCTGCGCGAGCAGGGCCTGGACGGGCGGGAGATCCGCCGTGAGCTCGACGCCGTCGCCGCCGCCCTGATCCTGCAGACCTTCCTCGACGCCCGGCACCGGGATTATCAACAGGATTAATGCCGGGAGCCGTCGCGGAGGTTCGACCGGACCTGTTGAGCGATTAGCACTCGCCCGGCCTCGGGTCCAGACGACGAAGGTCTCTGTGCCGGGAAACCCCGGTGGCCTGGTTCGTGAACCCCCAACAAATCCCCCCAGGGACTTTCGTCAAGGCTGTTCCATCCATGTGTAAAACCCTGGTCATGCTTTGCGTTCTGTCGCTCTGCGCCGCCGCCGCGGCCACCGTGGTGGTGGTTCACGAACCCCGCGTCGCCAGCGGAGAGCAGGGCCTGGCCGACGAACTGGCCAACGCGCTGCGCCAAAGCCTGACCGAGCGGGGCATCGAGGCCGTCGGCTCCCGGGAGCTGACCTCCCACTACGCCGCCTCCCCCGACGGCACGGCTTATCTGCTGCTGGTCGGCGACGTCGTCGTGGTCAGCGGCGGGTATTACGAGTACCGCTGGTCGCTGCTGGACGCGACGAGCAAGACTCTGGCACTGGGAGAGCTGGCGGCCCGACGCGGCGAGCTGGCCCGCCGGGCGGGGGACTATGTGGCCGCCGAGGTGGAGCGCACCCTCGAACTGTCCGGTTTGTCCACCACGACTGAGACGAGCTCCTCTCCACTACAGATCCGCACCCTCGACGGTCGGCCCACCGCGCTGACCCTGAGCCCGGCGGCCTCGCCCCTGGTCCACGGCCCCCACGGTGACGCCGACGACCTGCTGGAACTGCGCCGCTACCCCCTCTACGAGTTGGAAGCAGACGACGGCCTCACGGCGGCTCACCTGTACTACGAACTGCTCAACCGCAGCAGCGCGACCCTGCGCCGACCGTTGTTCAACGACCCTCTCTCCACTACAGCTCCGTCGGCCCTGTCCGCCAACGTGCTGAATCCGGGAGAACGCCTGCGCTGGCGGGTTGAACTGGACGATCACGCCGGTGTCAGCCTGCCTCGGGCCGTGGTCCGCCTCGACGGCCCGGCCGG
>WJLX01000074.1 GCA_014728225.1 Candidatus Coatesbacteria bacterium
CGTTGGTGGCGAAGCCGGGGAACGTCGCGCCCGTTGCGCCCGTTCCCGACGCCGGCGGCGCGGATCACCGGTTCGGCAGCGGACCGGGGTGGATGATCCGACCGTAACGGTCGTCGAATGACAACCCATCGGCCTGGCCCCGCGGGGCCCAGCCCGAAGGAGTAACCAGTGAATCGTGAGGAGAAGAAAGCGGTCGTCGAGGAGCTGACCAAGCTCTTCCAGGATGCCGATTTTGTCTTCTTCGTCAATCCGATCGGCCAGACCGTCGAGCAGACGACGACGTTGCGCCAGAACCTGTTCACCAAACAGGGACGGATGCGCGTCGTCAAGAACACCCTGACCTGGCGCGCCCTGGACGGCGCGGAGCGTGGGGATTACCGCGATCTGGTCGCCGGGCCGACGGCCCTCGCCCTGGGCGAAAGCCCCGTCGATACGGCCAAGACCCTGGTGGATTTCACGAAGGAGAAGGAAAACGAGGACGCCCTGGAGATTCGGGGCGGGTGGATGTACGGCAAGCGCCTGGACTACGACGCTATCATCGAGTTGTCCAAGTGTCCGCCGCTGCCCGATATGCGGGCCAAGGTCCTGTCGACCTTCCTGGCCCCGGCCCAGAAACTGGTCGGACTGCTCAGCGCGACCTATGGTGGATTTGTGCGTGTGGTCAAGGCCCACGCCGACGAGCTTGAACAGTAGGGTCGCTTCCCTCCCGGCATCGCCGGGATCCGGACCCTCGAGCCCTTTTGGAGGAACCCCATGTCCAAGGATGAAATCAAAGAGGCCCTGAGCCAGATGACCGTGCTCGAACTGGTCGAGCTGGTCAAGGAGCTCGAAGAGGAGTGGGGCGTCAGCGCCGCCGCCCCCGTGGCCGTCGCCGCCGGCGCCGCCGCCGGTGGCGGTGAGGCCGCCGCCGAGGAGGAGCAGACCGAATTCGACGTCATCCTCTCCAGCTTCGGCGACAAGAAGATCCAGGTCATCAAGGAGGTCCGCTCCCTGACCAGTCTGGGTCTGCAGGAAGCCAAGAAACTCGTCGAAGGTGCCCCCACCGCCATCAAGGAAGGCGTGGAGAAGGAAGAGGCCGAGCAGATCAAGGAGAAGCTCGAAGCCGTCGGCGCCATCGTCGAGATCAAGTAACACCGCGCGACACAGCGCGAGTCAACAGGAACCCCTCCCCGGTCGCGGGGCGTATGCCGAGCATGCACCTTTTCCGTCGGGGAGGGTTTACCCTTTCCTTTTTGTAACCGTTTATTGTACCATAAGGTGCGCTGCGCGTGGTGGGAAAAGGGATTCATTTTCCCTCCGCGTCGAACGCAGCCAGACGCAACCTCGTGCAACCGAGCCAGTGCAACCGGGGGAGCGGTTCCATGACCGGGGCCCGCCGACGCGGCGCCCCGTGATCGGTGGACTAACCGCGGTGCGCCCTTACCCTCGGACGGTCGGCGGTCCAAACTTGTTTTCCAAACAAGTTCACCTTTTACAGTCCTGTAGCAGCACCCGCTAGGGTAAGCCTTCGAGACGGCCCCCGCCTCGAACGGGTTTTTATACCTTTAGCGGGATGTCTCTGCATGAATCGTGCCAAACTATACGGATCGTTACCGGTAGCGGATTTACATCCTTTCATTCCGCGGACCGAATCCTCCGCCCACCCTTCTCGTCGCCGACCACGGCCCCGGTCGCCGACGACGCTCCCCGCCGACCGGGGTCGACAGCGGGTCCCCGGCGTCCGCCCGTGGCGCCCGTGCAACCGACTTCCCGTTCGATCCACGGTCGATGACGGCCGGTAGCGTTCCTCCCCCGGTTCCCAGCGACCCCTTATCCCGCCGGAGTGTCTCCATGTTCACCGAGCGTATCTCCTACGGCAAGCTGTCCACCCCGCGTGAGCTGCCCAACCTGCTCCAGGTGCAGCGCGACAGTTTCCGTAACTTCCTCCAGGACGACGTCCCGCCCTCCAAGCGCCTGCGTCAGGGTCTGCAATACGCCTTCGAACGCGTCTTCCCCATCGAGGATCCCTCCGGCGTTTTCCGGTTGGAGTTCAAGCGCTATAAACTCGATCTGCCCAAGTACGAGGTCGAGGAGTGCAAGGACCGGGACATGACCTACGGCGCGCCGCTGAAGGTCGCCTTCCTGCTCCACGTCTATTCGGTGGATCGCAAGCACAAACAGGACCGGCAGCTGATCGACATCCGTGAGGAGACCCTCTATCTGGGCGAGCTGCCGATCATGACCGATTCGGGCACCTTCATCATCAACGGGGCCGAGCGCGTCGTGGTCAGCCAGTTGCACCGTTCACCGGGCGTTTTCTTCAAGGAGGACGTCCAGGCCGGCGGGCGCAAGCTCTACAGCTCCCGCATCATCCCCGTGCGCGGTTCCTGGCTCGATTTCTCCATCGACGCCAACGACATCATGTACCTGTCGATCGACCGCAAGCGCAAGATGCTGATCACTACCTTCCTGCGCGCCCTGGGGTACGCCTCCAACGCCGAGATCCTCTCCATCTTCGCCGCCGGCGACCCCGTACCCGTCGCCGACAAGGAGCGCATCATCGGCGGCGCCCTGGCCACCAAGATCTTCGACCCCCTCTCCGATGATCCCGAGGAGTTGCTGTTCGAGTACGGCACCCTGATCGACGACGAGGTCTACGAGGATCTCGTCGAGGCCGGTGTGCATCACGTCCGCCTGCTGCCCGACCTGATCCCCGTCGGCGACGCCGAGCGTCTGGTGGGGCAGATCTCCCTCGAGGACATCGTCGATGAGTCGACGGGCGAGCTGCTCGTCGAGGCCGACCGCGAGATCACTCCCGAGGCTTACGCCCGGATCACCGAGGCCGGCGTCGAGGCCGTCCGCGTGATCCCCGATCCCGAGGGGGTCGATTTCAACGTCGTCCGCCGGACCCTGGAGAAGGACAACATGCCCTCCAAGGTCGAGTCCGCCCTGCGGGTCTACACCCTGCTGCGTCCCGGCGAACCGCCCAACACCGAGGCCGCGGTCAAGTTCTTCAACACCCTGTTCTTCAACGTCCGTCGCTACGACCTGGGCGATGTGGGGCGCAAGAAACTCGACGACAAGCTGGGCCTCGATATCCCCCTCGAGGAGCACCGCCTGGACCGCGACGACATCATCGAGACCTGCCGCTACCTGCTCAAGCTACGCTCCGGGGAGAGCGGCGTCTCCACCGACGACATCGACCACCTGGGCAACCGGATCGTCCTGAGCGTCGGCGAGCTGCTGGAGGACGTCTGCCACGTCGGCATCAGCCGACTGGAGCGGGTGGCCCGGGACCGGATGGCGGTCCAGGAGCCCGGACGCTGCATGCCCTCGGACCTGATCAATTCCAAGCCGCTGACCGGCGCCATCAAGGAGTTCTTCGGTTCATCGGCGCTGTCCCAGTTCATGGACCAGGTCAACCCCCTCTCCGAGCTGACCCACAAGCGCCGCGTCTCGGCCCTGGGGCCCGGCGGTCTGTCCCGCGACCGGGCCACCTTCGAGGTCCGCGACGTCCACTACACCCATTACGGCCGGCTGTGCCCCATCGAGACGCCGGAAGGCCCCAACATCGGCCTGATCAACTCCCTGTCGTCCTACGCCCGCATCAACCGCTTCGGCCTGATCGAAACCCCCTACCGCAAGGTCGTCGACGGTCGGGTGACCGATGAGATCGAGTACCTGTCGGCCATCGACGAGGAAAATACGATCGTCGCCCAGGCCAACACCGCCCTCAACGACGACGGCACGATGGTCGAGGACGAGGTGATGGCCCGTCAACAGAGTGAGTTCCTCAAGGTGGCGCCCGGGAAGGTCGACTACATGGATGTCAGCCCCAAGCAGGTGATCAGCGTCTCCACGGCCCTGATCCCCTTCCTGGAGCACGACGACGCCAACCGAGCCCTGATGGGTTCCAACATGCAGCGCCAGGCCGTGCCCCTGATGACCACGGAGCCACCCCTGGTGGGTACCGGCGTCGAGGCCAAGACGGCCCGCGATTCCGGCGTCCTCGTCAAGGCCCGCCGTCGGGGAACGGTGGCCTACGTCTCCGCTGAGAAGATCGTCATCGAAACCGAGGTCGAGGACGAGTACACCGGCCTCAACCAGCGCGACACCTACCGGCTGCACCGCTACGTGCGCTCCAATCAGGACACCTGTATCAACCAGAAGCCGATCGTGCGCCGGGGCGACGTCGTCGAGGTCGGCGACGTGATCGCCGACGGCCAGGCGACGGCCGACGGCGAGCTGGCCCTGGGGCGCAACATCCTGGTCGCCTTCCTGCCCTGGTTCGGCTACAACTTCGAGGACGCCATCGTCATCAGTGAGGAGTTGGTGCGCGAGGACTTCTTCACCTCGATCCATATCGAGGAGTACGAGATCGAGTGCCGGGATACCAACCTGGGCCGCGAGGAGATAACCGCCGACATCCCCAACGTCTCCGCCGACAGCTTGCGCCACCTCGATTCCAACGGCATTATCCGCATCGGCGCCGAGGTGCACCCCGGAGACATCCTCGTCGGTAAGGTGGCCCCTAAGGGCGAGACCGAGCTGACCCCGGAGGAGGGTTTGCTGCGGGCCATCTTCGGCGAGAAGGCCAAGGACGTCCGCGACGCCTCGCTCAAGGCCCCGCCGGGTCTCGACGGCAAGGTCATCGGGCTGAAGATCTTCAGTCGCAAGTCCAAGGAGCGGGCCGAGACCCTGACCGATGCCGAAGAAGAGCTGATCGAGGACTTCAAGAAGCATAAAGAGGAGGAGCTCCACCGCCTGGAGAAGGACGAGGGTTACGCCCTGAAGAACATTCTCGTCGAGCGCTGGCCCGAGCTCAAGGTCACCGAGGCCAAGCCCCGGGCCGAGGAGATCCGCGAGCGCTGGGAGCGTTTCACCTCCACCGGCGACATGGAGGAGATCGAAATGGGCGAGGTGACCCTCGACGAGGACTTCGTCGAGCGCGTCGAGGTCAACCTGGATCGTTACCAGGAGCTCAAGGCCCGCGTCGATCTACAGACCAAGATCAAGATCGACCGCATCGAACGCGGCGACGAGCTTCCTCCCGGGATCTACTCCATCGTCAAGGTCTACATCGCCCGCAAGAGCCGTTTGTCGGTGGGCGACAAGATGGCCGGGCGCCATGGCAACAAGGGCGTCATCGCCCGGATCGTGCCCCTGGAGGACATGCCCTACATGCCCGACGGCACGCCGATCCAGATGGTCCTCAATCCCCTGGGCGTGCCCAGCCGGATGAACGTCGGCCAGATCATGGAAACCCACGTGGGCTGGGCGGCCAAATCCAAGGGCATCAAGGTGGCCACCCCGGTCTTCGAGGGGGCCACCGAGGACGAGATCAAGGACCTGCTCGAGGAGGCCGGTCTGCCCCGCTCCGGCAAGATCACCCTTTACGACGGCAAGACCGGTGAGGCCTTCGATTCCGAGGTTACCGTCGGCTTCCACTATATGCTCAAGCTCAGCCACCTGGCCGAGGAGAAGATCCACGCCCGCTCCATCGGCCCGTACAGCCTGGTGACCCAGCAGCCCCTCGGCGGCCGCGCCCAGATGGGCGGCCAGCGCTTCGGCGAGATGGAGGTCTGGGCCGTCGAGGCCTACGGCGCCGCTCACACCCTGCGCGAGCTGCTGACCGTCAAGAGCGACGACGTCCCCGGCCGCTCCAAGACCTACGAGGCCATCGTCAAGGGCGAGAACACCCCGGAGCCGGGCATCCCGGAGAGCTTCAACGTCCTGCGCCGCGAGCTGATGGGCCTCTGCCTCAACATGGAACTCGAGGAGTAACCGTCCCGACGACGGAGACCATTTCCACACCTTTCGCGCGGTTCGCCGCGCCGGGGGGAGTTCGATGAGCTACAATGCCGTTTCGTCCTACGTGGCCTCCAAGCCGACCCGTTTCAATATGATCCGGATCACGATGGCCTCGCCGGAGACCATCCGTTCCTGGTCCTCGGGCGAGGTGAAGAAGGCGGAGACCATCAACTACCGCACCTTGCGCGCCGAAAAGGACGGGCTGTTCTGCGAGCGCATCTTCGGTCCGACGCGGGACTGGGAGTGCTTCTGCGGCAAGTACAAACGCGTCAAGAACAAGGGGGTCATCTGCGACCGCTGCGGCGTCGAGGTCACCCTGTCCAAGGTGCGCCGCGAGCGGATGGGCCACATCGAGCTCGAGGTCCCCGTCACCCACATCTGGTACGTCAAGGGCGCCCCGGGCCGCGTCTCCAGCATGCTCAACATCAGCGTGCGCGACCTGGAGCGGGTGCTGTACTACGAGAGCTACATCGTCACCGACCCCGGCGAAACCCCGCTCAACTACAAGCAACTCCTCAGCGAGGAGCAGTACCAGAAGGCCCGGGCCGACTTCGGCTACGACTTCGAGGCCGACATGGGCGCCGGCGTTATCCGCGACATGCTGGCCGAGATCGATCTCGAGGATATGGTCTTTGATCTGCGAATCGAGCTGGAGAACGCCACCAGCAAGCAGGCCCGCCGCCAGATCCTCAAGCGTCTGACCATCGCCGAGAGCTTCCGCAAGAGCGGCAACCGGCCCGAGTGGATGGTCCTGGAGGTCATCCCGGTCATCCCGCCGGAGCTGCGCCCCCTGGTGCCTCTGGACGGCGGCCGCTTCGCCACCAGCGACCTCAACGACCTCTACCGCTCGGTCATCCACCGCAACAACCGCCTGCGTCGGCTCAAGGAGCTCCAGGCTCCGGCGGTCATCCTGCGCAACGAGAAGCGCATGCTGCAGGAGGCCGTCGACGCCCTGTTCGATAACGGCCGCCGCGGACGCGCCGTGCGCGGCTCGGGCAACCGCCCGTTGAAGAGCCTCTCGCACACGGTCAAGGGCAAGATGGGCCGCTTCCGCCAGAACCTGCTGGGCAAGCGCGTCGACTACTCGGGCCGCTCGGTGATCGTGGTCGGACCGGAGCTCAAGCTCCACCAGTGCGGCATACCCAAGCGGATGGCCCTGGAGCTGTTCCGGCCCTTCGTCATCATGCGCCTGGAGCAGTCGGGGATCGTCCATACGGTCAAGAGCGCTCGCAAGCTGCTCGACCAGGTCTCGCCCGAGGTCTGGGACATCCTCGAGGAGATCATCGCCGACCATCCGGTGCTGCTCAACCGCGCGCCGACGCTGCACCGGCTGGGTATCCAGGCCTTCCAGCCCGTGCTGGTCGAGGGCGAGGCCATCCGCATCCACCCCCTGGTCTGCACCGCCTTCAACGCCGACTTCGACGGCGACCAGATGGCGGTCCACGTGCCGCTGTCCCACGAGGCCCAGCTCGAGGCCCGGCTGCTGATGCTGGCCACCCACAACATCCTCTCGCCGGCCAACGGCAAGGCCCTGGCCACGCCGACCAAGGACATGGTCCTGGGCTGCTACTACCTCTCCAAGCCCCGCCTGCCCGAGCAGCGGACGGCGCCGGGCGAGTGTCCCCGCTTCAACGATCTCGACGAGGTCAAGCTCCACCTGGACGCCGGGCGGATCGAGCTCCACGACGACCTGCTGCTGCGCCGGGAGGAGCACTGGCGGGTCGCCGACGAGGTCAACTTCCGCGTCCTGCGCGAGGCCGTCGAGGATCCGGACTCCAAGGAGAAGCTGGAGCCGGGCAACCTCGTCGACGCCGCCCGCTTACGGCGGCTCGCAGCCGCTCTGGGGCGCGAGCCCCAGCTGACCGCCAGCAGCTGGGTTTACGCCACGGCGGGTCTAGCCCTGTTCAACACCCTGGTGCCGCCGCAGATGCGCTGGCAATCCAAGCTGATGAAGAAAGGCCAGATTACCCATCTCGTCGGCGAGTGCTTCCGCAACTTCGGCGAGGATCCCACGGTCCAGCTGCTGGACAACCTCAAGTGGGCGGGCTTCACCTTCGCCACCACCTCGGGGCTGACCTTCGGCATCGACGACGTCGTCGTGCCCCAGACCAAACCCGAGATCATCCGCCGCACCGAGGACAAGGTCGACCAGGTCACCGCCGCCAACCGTCGCGGAGAAATCACCAAGGGCGAGCGCTACAACCGGGTCATCGACGCCTGGACCACGGCCACCAACACCGTGGCCGAAGAGATGCTCAAGGAGATGCGGCTCGATCAGGATGGTTACAACCCGATCTTCATGATGCACGACTCGGGCTCCCGGGGCAGCCGCCAGCAGATCCGCCAGCTCGCCGGGATGCGCGGGCTGATGGCCAAGCCGCAGAAGAAGATCACCGGTTCGATCGGCGAGATCATCGAGAATCCGATCATCGCCAACTTCCGCGACGGCCTGTCCGTCCTCGAGTACTTCATCTCGACCCACGGCGCCCGCAAGGGCCTGGCTGACACGGCGCTCAAGACCGCCGACGCCGGCTACCTGACCCGGCGCCTGGTCGACGTGGCCCACGACACGATCATCACCAAATACGACTGCCGCACCATCCGCGGCATCGACGTCGAGCCGCTGGTCGAGGGCGACGAGGTCATCGAGCCCCTGGGCGAACGCATCCTGGGCCGGGTAACCCTCGACGACGTCCACGATCCCAACAACGGCGAGGTTCTCGTTCACGCCGGGGAGATGATCGACGAGCAGAAGGCCGAGATCATCGACGAGGCCGGGGTGGAAGAGGTCAAGATCCGTTCGGTGTTGACCTGCGAGGCCGAACACGGTGTCTGCGCCCTGTGCTACGGGCTCAACCCGGCCACGGGCAAGCTCGTCGACATCGGCGAGGCCGTCGGCGTCATCGCCGCCCAGAGCATCGGCGAGCCGGGCACCCAGCTCACCCTGCGGACCTTCCACATCGGCGGCACCGCCAGCCGCATCATCCAGCAGACCGACGCCAAGGCCAAGCGCTCCGGCCGCGCCGAACTGCACAACCTGGACATCATCACCGACCGCGACGGCCGCCGTCTGGCCAACAGCCGCAACGGCCGCATCGTGCTCTACGATCGCTACGGCAACGAGTTGATCAAGTACGACGTGCCCTACGGCGCCGAGATCAAGGTCGAGCACAACCAGAAGATCAAGAAGGGCAAGGCCCTGCTCTCCTGGGACCCCTACACCAGCCCCATCCTGGCCACCATGGACGGCCGGGTCGAGTTCATCGACATCGAAGAGGGGCGCACGATGACCGAGGAGCTCGACGAGAGCTCGGAGCGCATCCAGCGGGTGATCACCGAATACAAAGACAAGAAGCTCCACCCCCAGATCATGGTCCGCGGCGTGCGCGTCGACGTCGACGTCATCCATCAGGCCTACGACGTCCTGGCCGATGCCGAACGGCGCCGCAAGTACAACGAGGACACCCCGCTGAGCTACTACGAGATCCTGGGGGTCAAGCGCTGGGCCTCGACGGACCGCATCAACAACGTTTACAACGAACTCAACGAAGACGACGCCCTGACGCCGCAGATCGAAACCGCTTACAACATTCTCCACGATCCCGAGCAGCGCAAGGCTTACGACGACGAACACCCGCCCAACCACTTCGAGCGCTTGGGCCTCAGGCGCGAGGCCGATGACGTCGCCGTGCGCGAGGCCTTCCTCAAGACCCTGCGGACGCTGAACCCGGACATCGAGTCCCGCCGCCGCCAGCTGGAACAGGCCCACGAGCTTCTGTCCGACGAGAACAAGCGCGCCGAGTTCGACGAATCGGATCGCTCCAGCCTCTACGCCGTGCTGCACATAGAACGCGAGGCGGATCCCGAGGATATCGAGCAGGCCTACCGCGAGCGGATGGATTACCTCGACTACAAGCTGGAGAAGGTCAACGAGGCCCACGAGGTTTTATCCGACCCCGACAGCCGGCGTAAATACGACGGCTCCCTCGACGAGCCCAGCTACTACGAGCTGCTGGGCGTCAACCGCGAGGCCGGCACCCGCAAGATCGAGCGCAACTTCCGCCGCCTCACCGGCGACGACGACAAGCCCGACAAGCGCCTGGTCGAGGCCCGCGACGTCCTGACCGATCCCCAGAAGCGCTCTGCTTACGACAAAAAGAACCCGCCCAACTACTACGAGATTCTCGAGGTCCCGCGCAACGCCACCCAGGGCGACATCAAGCTGGCCTTCGACAAGCTGGCCAACAAGTTCGAGGGGCGCGAGGAGGTCTACTCCGTGCCCATCGGCGCTTATATCCTCGCCCACCACGGGGACGAGGTCAAGGCCGGCGACGTGTTGGCCAAGATCGCCCTCGAGTCCGGCAAGACCTCGGACATCACCGGCGGGCTGCCCCGCGTCGTCGAGCTGCTCGAGGCGCGTAAGCCCAAGAACCCGGCCACCATCAGCGAGATCGACGGTCGCGTCGCCTTCGGCCAGCCCAAAAAGGGCAAACGGCGCATCGTGATCGCCAACGAGTCCGAGACCCGGGAGTACCTGGTCCGTTTCGGCAAGCACGTCATCGTCTTCGAGGGCGACGAGGTCAAGGCCGGCGATCCACTCACCGAGGGCGACATCAACCCCCACGACCTGCTGGCCGTCAAGGGCTCGACGGTGGTTCAGGAGTACCTGGTCAATCAGATCCAGGAGGTCTACCGCTTGCAGGGCGTCTCCATCAACGACAAGCACATGGAGATCATCGTCCGCAAGATGCTGCGCAAGGTCAAGATCGACGAGGTCGGCGATACCCGCTTCCTGCCCCGGGAGCTGGTCGACCGCCACGCCTACCGCGACGAGAACCGGGCGATCATCGAGGAGGGCGGACGCCCCGCCACGGCCCATCCCATCCTCCAGGGCATCACCAAGGCCAGTCTGTCCACGGAGAGTTTCCTGTCGGCCTCCAGCTTCCAGGACACCACCCGGGTGCTGGCCCACGCCGCCGTCTCGGGCCGTCGCGATTTCCTGCGCGGTCTCAAGGAGAACGTCCTGGTCGGTCGGTTGATCCCCGCCGGCACCGGGTTGCATTCCGACGACATCTACGACGTCGGCAAGGACATCGAGCAGATCGCCCAGCATCCCGCGGAAACCGCCGAGGAAGAGGAGGCCGTCGAGGAAACTACGGGTTCGGCCCTCGAGTTCGAGGACTACGAAGGCCCCGGCGACGACGGCTCCGGCGATGAAGACGCGGAGACCGCCGAGGAAGCGGACACCGATGAGGGCGAGGCCGAAGAGCGGGAATCTCCGGCCGACCAAGACGAGGACGAGGAGGTCTTTGCCGCTGAAGACGCTCAAGCCGACGGCGAGGAAGAAGAGGCAACTCAACGCGCCGCCGAAGCCGCCGAAGCCGCCGAAGACGATTAGGCCGAAGACCATCGCCGTACGCACGGGGAGGGCCGCCGCCCTCCCCCGAACCGTTTCCAATCCATGACCGTCACTGTTCAGCGCGCCGAGTTCATCACCAGCTACGCCGACCCCGCCGGACTACCCCGGGGCGGGCCGGCGGAGATCGTCCTCGTCGGCCGCTCCAATGTCGGTAAGAGCAGTCTGGTCAATACCCTGGCCGGTCGGCGCAATCTAGCCCGCAAGAGCGCCACCCCGGGCAAGACCCGGTTGCTCAACTATTACCTCCTCGAGTTTCGTCTAGGCGGTCGACGGCGCCGGCTGCATCTCGTCGACGCCCCGGGCTACGGCTACGCCAAGGCCCCCCGCTCCGAACGCCGCCGTTTCGACGCCCTGATGACCGGTCTGTTGGACCCACAACGCGACCTCGTCGCCGGCGCCGTGCAGATCTTCGACAGCCGCCACCCCGCCCGGGACAACGACCTCGAGGCCTGGGACTGGCTGGCCGAGCAGGAGCTGCCCCGTATCGCGGTGATGACCAAGACCGACAAGCTCTCCAATAACCAGCGGGCCCGCTCCCGCAGTGCCTTCGCCAGGGCCTTGGGCCTGGAACCCCTGATTTTCTCCGCCGTCGACGGCAGCGGCCGCCACGAGTTGTGGACCGCCATGACCGGCCTGCTCGACGCCTTCACCAGCGACCCTGATAATGCAGCAAACGACGGAGACGACCATGCCGAGACTTGACCGTCGCCGATTCCTGTGCTAATTTGATTGACTGAACTGTCAGTGGGTGTACCGCCGTACTGACCTGCCGCAACCGCCGGCACGGGATGTCACGATGAGCGGCGGCGGGCCAATAACGACGGGTGTCGGTCGCCGGGAAGTCGACCCTCGACTGCTCCGCATCTGGGCGACAACACTGGGAAGAACCGGGCATAACCGCCGGAGCCAAGCGGCGGAACAACCGGGAGGATGATCGATGAACAAAGCGTCCTGCCTCTTTTTGCTGATCCCCGGACTCCTCGTCGGCGCCGTCGGCGCCGCCGATATCGTCGAGGTGAACTTCACCCCGATCACTCAACAAGACATCATCGAGGACACCGTCTGGGACATCTCGGGCTCGCCCTACGTCGTCTACGGCAACCTCACCATCCGTGAAGGCGCCACCCTGCGCATCGAAGACGGAGTCACCGTCCGCTTCGACAAGGTCACCATGGACGGCGGCTACCGCGACGGCGCCGAGATCATCGTCACCGACGGCGCACTGATCGCCGAAGGCTCACCCGGCTGGCCGATTCTGTTCACCTCCAACGAGCAGATCCCCTTCCCCGGCGACTGGGGCACCATCGTTATCGAGGGTGACAACAACGTCACCCTGACCAACTGCCGCATCGAGTACGCCAAGGACGGTCTGACCATCCAGAGCATGACCATGGGCGCCGCCATGTCCTCGACCATCGAGCTGCTCGAGATCACCAACTGCTCCCAGCACGGCATCGCCGTCAACGGCGGCACCCCGCCCGACATCTCCGGTTGCACCATCTCCGGCAACGGCACCGGTCTGCCCTACGAGGGCGGCATCTACCTGATGGACTGCGCTCCCACCATCACCTATAACAACATCTTCGGTAACAACCCCTACAACCTCGTCAACGACTCCATCTACAACATCGACGCCACCTACAACTGGTGGGACAGTGTCAACGAACAGCTCATCGCCCAGGGTATCTACGACTACTACGACCGCAGCGTCCTCGGCGAGGTCGAGTTCATCCCCTACCTGACCGAGCCCTCTGAGGACGGCGGCGGTGTGACCATGAACACCTGGGGTATGATCAAGTCCAACCTGGGCGGCGAGTAGGACGCTCTAAGTCAATAGCAGAGGTTGTCTTTACTGCGCGAAGGACCCCCGGCGGGGGTCCTTCTTCTACTTGAGGAATAAGCGACCGCTCTCGGTCAACCATCTCGGGCTTGAACGGCTGTTATCGCAGTTTCCCAGGCTGGGGCGGACGACGTGACGACTGATCTCGCAGCCCAGGGATGGTCCAAGCCCGACCGCCCGCCGCGCCGGGAGACATTTTTCGGGAGTACTGCCCCTGTGCGCCCACGCCGACGAGCCGGAACCGGCACGGTTTTTGCATCTCGGCGACCGTTGGAACGGCGGCAACGGTCCGCCTCCGCAAAAAC
>WJLX01000075.1 GCA_014728225.1 Candidatus Coatesbacteria bacterium
CTCCTACCTCGATCGCGCCCCCGACGGCGACCACGATTACTATCTCGAACTCGTCCAAACCAGCGGCGAGGTGCTGCGCTACGGTCCGTTGAACGTCAGTTTCGACGCCGCCGGCAGCGCCGCCGTCCGACTGACCGAAGCTTACCCCAACCCCTCCAGCGGTGCGGTCAATCTCGAGATCGAACTCCCCGAGACCACCGACTGCGAACTGGCCGTCTACGACCTCTCCGGTCGCCGCGTGGCCACCGTCCACAACGGCCAGCTCTCCGCCGGCCGCCATGTGCTGACATGGAACGGCGAAGCCGCAGCGGGCATCTACATCGCCCACCTGCGTGTCGCTGATCAACTGCTGACCCGGCGCCTGGCCCTGGTCCGCTAGAACAGCAACCCAACCACCAAACGAGGCCCCGCTCCGGGGCCTCGTTTGCTATCGCCGTTACCACCGGTATCTCCGGCAACCCAGAGCGCCGGAGCGTTGAAAAACCCGCCGCCGGACGTCCTCGACCATCCGCCCTCCGGAACTGGCACGGTTTTTGCATCTCAGCAACCGTTAAGCAGATGATAACGGTTAGCTTCCGCAAAAACCGTGCCAGTTCCGGAGGGGTGTCAGCGGGCCGCTCGGATCTTGGCAAATCGGTCGGCGTGTTTTTCAACGCTGGGGCGCGGGCGAGGTGACCGGCGCCGCCGCTCAATCCCAGGCCAGCTCGAGCTGCAGTTCGAGCCTGGAGGCGGCGTAGGCGTCGTCCGCGAGGCCGCCGATCAACCCGTAGACACCGCTGAGCCTCCAGCGTGGCTGCGAGCCGAAGGCCAACTGCAAACCGTAGTTCTGGGTCAACAGCGGCTCGGCATCTTCACCCAGGAGGGGGTAGGTGCCGAGTCGACCGCCGATGCGTACGCCGAGGTTATCGGCGGTGATCCAGGCCAGAGCCAGGGCGCCGTGGAGACCGTCGGTCAGCAACCCGCTGAGGTTTTGATCGTTTTCGCCGCGCAAACGGGCGTCGGCGTCGTAGAGGCTGCCGCCCAGGGCGATTTCGAGATCAAAGCTCTCATCGCGATAGCCGGTCAGGGGGATGGCGGTCCAGAGCTCAAACCCCCAGGGCAGGCCGGGACCATAACCCAGCATCGCCGGCGTGGCGGCGGTCAGTCCCAGATTCCAGTCGCCGTGGGTGAAGCGCAGCCCGAGGCGGGAGCGCCAACCGAGGAGCTCCCGCTCCAGCTCGACGGCCGTCTCGTCGGCGGCGTTGTTTCGATAGCTCAGGTAGCCGTAGAGGCCCTCGGCCCCCAGGCCGAGGCGCAACCGGCGGCCCCAGCCCAGGGCGGCGCCCAGGGCCCAGAGGTCGCCGGCGGTCTGGAGATTGGGCGCCGTCCCGCCGCCGAGGGAGTAGTTGAAGGAGCCGGGGCGTCGCAGACCGACCCCCCAGCGCCAGTCTCCCGTCCCACTGGAAAATGCGAGCCGCAGAGCGGTCGCGTCGAAGCGATCGCCGCCGGCGCTGCCGCCGACGCCGTCGTAGGAGTCGTTCTCGTAGCGTCCACCGACGGCGAGGTTCAAGTCGCCGCCGTTCGCCGTCGGATCGAGCAGGATATCGGCGTGCACGGCGCCGGGAAAGGGCGCGGCGGCTCGTTCCGGAACGGCGTTATAGGCGGCGACGTGGCGCACCGTATCGTCGGCGTAGTAATGCTGGCAGCCGCAGATCAGCAGCAGGCTGCAGGTGACCAGGAACCAGCCGGGGTTGCAGCGCGACATGGCGACCTCCTCGATGGTCAATCCTAAACCGCCGTCCCGTGAGGGTCAAGAAGGACCGACAGGTTTGGGGTCCATCGAGCCGTTGAAGGCGGTACCGCTTTGTAACTAACTTGGCATCAGGATCGTATCGCCGAGAATGGTTAGCGTGTTCAAGTCGCAAAGAAGGCGGAGATGAGGACATCACGCGCATCGGTTTACCTACCGCCTTACCGCTTGGTTAGGGGAGCAGTCCTAAACGAGTCAATATCGCCCGGTAGCGGAACAGGCAAACCCTGGTGAGGTTAACTGGGTCAGGCGGTGGGTTAGGCAGACCCGGGTCGCCGGAACCGGTAGCGCGACGTTGACGGCATCCAAGCTCTGGCGGCACACCACCACCGCATGACCCGCCCGTTGCTGACTGCCTATCGCAAAAGCGCGTTATCGATATGGACAGGTCCGTCGTTAAGTGAGCCCTCACTTGCCGGTAAGTGGTTAATCTAGTTTGGCATCATCGAGAAGAAATCAACACCAGCTTCGGCGAATACTGTTGACGAGACGGTTGCCAATATCTGATCAATCTGCCGCCTCGGGTCCACGGGAGCTGGTCAGGCGGCCGCTGATAGCGTATAATGAACGGGCGTGAGCCTTGGAGGTCCCACCGGTGTTCGAGATCCAGTTCGGCATCAAAGACCTGATCGACATCCTGATCGTAGCCTTTATCGTCTACGAGCTGTTGGTGATGATCAAGGGCACTCGGGCGGTGCAGATGCTGCTGGGGCTGCTGTTGATCGTTCTGGCAGCCATCTTCGCCGAGCTTCTCGGTCTGCGCGCCCTGAGTTTCCTCTTCGGCAACTTCCGCACCGTCTGGATCATCACCTTCATCATCCTTTTCCAGCCCGAGCTGCGCCAGGTACTGGCCCACTTCGGCCAGAACCGCTTCATCCGTTTCTTCATCGGCACCGAGACCAACTACATCGACGAGGTCGTCGACGCCGTCCGGGAGTGCATCGAGCGCAAGATCGGCGCCCTGGTCGTCTTCGAATACTCCGACGGCCTGCGCTACTACGTCGACCGCGGGGTCAAGCTCGGGGCCAAGCTGACCTCGGAGCTGCTGGTGACCATCTTCACCGATCGCTCCCCCCTCCACGACGGCGCGACCATCATTCAGAACGGGCTGATCGCCGCCTCGGGCACCATGCTGCCCCTGGCCGATCCCCCGGGACTGTCACGCACCTACGGCGCCCGCCACCGGGCCGCCCTGGGCATCAGCGAGGAATCCGACGCCGTCGCCGTGGTGGTCAGCGAGGAGCGCCAGGTGGCCTCGATCGCCCGCAACGGGCGGCTGACCGAGTACAAGCTCGACGAGCTGCACCGGCTGCGCGCGGACTTGGTCAAGATCTTCGGTCACGAGTAGAGCGCAGGAAGCGGGACCGGCAGCAACCTCCGGCACGTTTCTTGCAGCAGCCCATGTCTAGGGGAAGCACTCCACGCATCGAGCCGAAGAGGACGTCCACGCCCCCAACGCTCCAGCGATCCGTCCCGGCCGATCGCAGCCCGTCGCGACGATACACCTTGCCACACCCACGGGGATTAACCACCCGCCGATGACACCCAAGAGCAGCAACAGCCTGAATCTAGATGGTATCTGGCGGAGCCTCAAGCGCAATTGGGGCCTCAAGCTGGCCGCCCTGCTGGTGGCCTGTGCCCTCTGGCTGTACTCCACGGCCACCGCTGAGCGCACCCGGGTCTTCAACGTTCCCGTCAACCTGGTCAACGTCCCGCCGGGTACCGTGGTTACCGCGGGCAACGAGCGCAGCGTGCCGGTGCAGATCCGGGGCAGCGGGATGGACCTCCTCGCCGTCAGCGACGAGGATTTCAGCGCCGAGATCGACCTCCAGGGCCATCGTCCCGGTACCTTCATCCACCGTCTGACTACCAGCGACATCACCACCCCACCGGACTACGGCTTCAAGGTCGTCAGTCTGGTCAGCCAGGACCAGCTGCGGATAGCCCTGGACGCCGAGAAGGTCAGTCTGGTCAAGGTCCGTCCGCGGATCATCGGCCACCCGCCCGAGGGCACTCTGCTGGCCGACGCCGCCAGCCAGCCGGCCTGGGTCCGGCTGCGCGGTCCCGCCTCGGCCCTCGAGGGTATCGACTACATCGAGACCGCTCCGGTCAGCGTCGCCGGCGTCAGCAAGTCCTCCAGCATCCAGGTGGCCCTGATGCCCACCTCGCCGGGGATCGAACTCGTCGACGGCCGCCTCGTCGTCGTCAACCTCGAACTCGTTCCCGAACAGGTCGTCGACCGCAGCCTGCCCCTCGAGGTCGAGGGCCTGCCCGCGGGCCTGAGCGCCGAACTCGAACCCGACTCCGTCGAGGCCGTCCTCTCCCTGGCCGCCGAGGCGGAACTCGACGAGCCGCTGCGCGCCGTCGTCGTACCGCCGCTGTGGCTCTCCGGCGAGTACGAGGTTCCGGTCCGGCTGCTCCTGCCGCCCGAGGTCTACATCAAGAGCCTCAACCCGCCCCGGGTGACCCTGCGCCTGAGCGGCGCAGACTAACCCCGCCCCGCGCCGGTTCCATCCCCAAGCCAACCCGACCCCGGGAGGTCGCCGTGACGCGCCGCATTATCCCAGTCCTGCTCCTCGCCGTCCTGTGCGCCGCGGCCCTGGAGACCGAGCCGGTGGACGAGGCCCTGCGTCCGGCCATCAGCGCCTACCGCGAGGGCCGTCTCGAAGAAGCCGAGGCCCTGCTCGTCGACTACCTCTACGAGGCCCCCGAGGGTGAGCCGCCCCCCTCGGCCGCCGAGGCCTACTTCTACCTCGGCCTGATCGACGAGAGCCGGGACAACCTCGAGCAGGCCGCCGACTTCTACGAGGCCGCCCTCGAGGAGAAACCCGACTACCCGGAGGCCCTGACCGCCCTGGGCACCCTGTTGAGCATCCGCGGCGCCTACGAGCAGGCCGTCACCAAGCTCGAGCGCGCCGTCAGCCTCAACCCCACCTCGGCCATCGCCCTGGCCAACCTGGGCCACGTCTACCTTAAGCAGGAAAAGTACAACCAGGCCCAGTCCAAGCTGCGCCTGGCCCTCGAGCTCAAGCCCGACTACGTCTTCGCCCGGCTCAACCTCGGCTACATCCTGATGAGCGAGGGCAACTACGACGCCGCGATCGAGCAGTTCAGCTACGTGCTGGCCCTGGACCCGCAGAACTTCGAGGCCCACGCCAACCTGGCCGACCTGCTGGCCCAGCGCCGCGACTACGGCGACGCCTACGAACACTACCGCTTCGTTCTCGAGTACGACGAGGACGACTTCGTCGCCCACCAGAACCTGGGCAACATCTACGCCATCATCGGCGTCTACGACGAGGCCGAGGAGCACCTCGAGACGGCCCTCGAGCTGCGCCCGGGCAGCGAGCGCGCCCAACTGCTCTACGACTACGTCCAGCGCAAGATGAACGAGCCGCCGCCGCCGCTGCCCGTGGTCAGCCAGGTGACCCTCGACGGCAACGCCACCGACGAGCGTGAGCCCATCCTCGAGGCCTTCGGTGTCAAGGCCGGCGACTCCTACTCCGAAACCGCCGTCACCGCCGGGGAGGATCGCATCCGCGAGTACTTCAGCGGCCGGCCCATCGGCGGCGTCGACGTCAACGTGCGCACCCGGGAGCAGTTCGACGGCCGCGCCGTCTCCATCGAGCTCGAAGTCGTCACCGGCGGCGCCTCGGTGATCACGGCCATCGAGCTCCAGGGCCTGGTCGACACGCCGACCGATGTCGTCGAGCCGATCCTCGCCGACCACGGGATCTTCGTCGGCGCGCCCTACGACACCAACGAGGTCTTCGCCGCCATCCGCGAGCTCTACGACACCGGCCTGTTCAACTCCGTCAGCCGTCGGCTGAGCTCAGGCGCCCAGACCGGGGAGATCCGCCTGATTCTGCTGTTCGAGGAGAAGCGGGAGTAGGAGACTAATAGACCCCCGTAGTCAAGCCACCGCAGACGCCGGCCGGATAATCGTCACGCAGCCCGCTCCCGCCTGAACCGCAGGGAAGATGGTTGCGCCGAAGCAGGAGCCAACGCGCCCCTTCGACTCAGCGGTTGCAGCTTGTCGCGCGTGAAGGTGGGCGGGCCACGCGCTCATCGATCGCGCCGAGTACCACTGCTGCTTGTCGCGCGTGAAGGTGGGCGGCAAACCCGCCTTAACCGGCCCTCCTGGCAGATGAACGCCCCCGGGGGTTACCGTTACCGCTTCCACAAGCCTTTATCAGCGTTCGCGTTACGAAACCGTTTCACTAAACGGGTTCATTTGCATCCAGAGTAACGTTTGTGAAGAAACAAACGTTACTGAACCTCAACCGATCAAACAACTACTATTCGAGGTCCGTGAAGGCCCACGCTCTCTGCGCCAGGGTTGGTCGTCGGCGACTAATCTGTGGCTCGGTTGAGATGTCTAGCGCTTCAAACTACCAATACGCGGTATAGCCGGAGATTTTCGCGAGTGCAGTTCGGGAAGACAGTGCGCGTTATCGTTTAGTCACGGTTACGACCCTCGAGCCTCCGGCCGCCGCCGGCCGTCGGTGTTTACTCCCTCCCAACGGACCTCGCCGCCCTGCTGTTCGACCTCGGCATCCCCTAAGGAGACGCCCGCTCCGCGAGCCGACGACCGGGTCGCGCCGCGCCCCATCGCGGCCCGCCGCCACAGACCACAACCCCCCACCGCCCCGAAGGACGAGATGAGCCCGCGCAAGAAGAATCCCCTGGCCTACCTGCTGCCCGTCGTCGCCCTGACCGTCACCCTCCTCGGCGTTCTGGGGGCCGAGGATCCCGGACCCCTGCTGACCACAGCCAAACCGGCCGACGTCGGGATGGACCCCGAACGGCTGGATCGCGTCGACGGCCTGATCGAGGAGCTGATCGACGCCGGGCGGATGCCCGGAGCCGTGCTACTGGTGGCCCGGCGCGGGGCGATCGTCAAGCGCGCGGCCTACGGCTGGGCCGAGCTGGAGCCGGAGCGCCGGCCGATGGCGCCGGACACCCTGTTCGACCTGGCCAGCCTGACCAAGGTCGTGGCCACCTCGACGGCGGTGATGATGCTGGTGGAGCGCGGCGAGTTCCGCCTCGACCAGCCCGTCTCCTACTACCTGCCGGCCTTCGCCGAGAAAGGCAAGGCCGACATCACCATCCGCCAGCTGCTGACCCACCAGAGCGGTCTGCCGGCCTGGCGCGACTTCAGCAAGACGGCCACGGACTCCGACAGCGTCGTCGACGAGATCTGCGCCATCGAGCCCAAGTACGCCCCCGGTGTACGCTACCTCTACAGCGACCTGAACATGATCATCCTCGGCGAGCTCATCCGCCGCATCGACGGCCGGACCCTGGACGAGTTCTGCAGCGCAGAGATCTTCGCCCCCCTGGGGATGCGACGGACGGGCTTCAACCCGGCGCCGGAACTGGCCGCCACCGCCGCCGCCACCACGGAATCCGCCGAGCGGCCGGAGGTCCCCGAAGGCACCATGCTCGTCGGTCGGGTCCATGACGAGAACGCCGCCCTGATGGGCGGCATCGCGGGTCACGCCGGTTTGTTCTCCACGGCCGACGACCTGGCCGTCTTCGCCCAGATGATGCTTTCCGGCGGCGTCTACGGCGAAACACGCCTGCTGTCGCCGGTGACCGTGGAGACGATGACGGCCCAGCACCTGCAGGTCAATTCGACGGTCCGCCGCGGCCTGGGCTGGGACCTGCATTCCAGCGAGTACTGCACCGCCGGCGACCTGCTGAGCCTGGAGTCCTACGGCCACACCGGCTTCACCGGCACCAGCCTGTGGATCGACCCGGCCCACGAGCTGGTCATCATCCTGCTGACCAACCGGGTCCACCCCGACGGCCGCTCCCGGGCCTTCAACGAGGTCCGGGCCCGGGTGCACAACGTCGTCGCCGCCAGCATCGTCGACTAAGACCGACGGCGGGATATCCTCCACGGCGGGTCCGGCCCAGCGCCGCCCCGCCGTTATCCTCGTCAAATAACAGCAATCTTGACGAATATCTTGTAGAATAGCGAGCGGCCTGCTATACTTGTATTGCAAAACGCTGATGGAGATACGGTGAAACTGCTACGCACCGCGGCGCTGATCCTGCCGGCCGCCCTGCTGCTGTCGGTTACGGCGGGCTGCGAGACCACCACCGGGCCGCCCGACGACGGCGGGCAGGACTTCTGGCCCCTCGAGCTGGGCCATCGCTGGACCTACCACCTCGACGACGGCGCGGGCGGCGAAAGCACCTTCGAGCTCGAGGCTTCCGCCGCGGAGCGCCAATGGTTCCTGCTCAGCGGAACGAAACACCGCCTGGGCTGGGCCGAAATGGACGGGATGGTCCTGTTCTCCGATCGTTGGCCCCCGCCCACCGACGACGGCGCGGACATCCTCGTCTACCTGAAACCGCCCCTCGAGGTCGGCCGCCGCTGGCCGCTGTACCTCGACGGCAGCGGTCCGATCGTCGAGCTGGTCGACGCCGACTTCACCTACGAAACCCCCGACGGCGACTGGCGCCATTGCTACAAGGTCGAGATCAACTCCCTCTGGATGGTCTTCGCCCGCGGTATCGGCTGGATCGCCGAGGGCTACCTGGACACCGAGATGGCCCATCTGATCAGCTACGATTTCGACTAGCCCCGGCCCGCTGACGCCGCTGAATGACAACCCCGCTCCGGCGGGGCCTTTTCTTAGCCGCCGCAAGCGACGACGACAGGGTTAGGCGACGGCCTGGAGGCAGGCCGGCCGATGACGACCTTATCCCCCGCTGTGAATCCAATCAGTTGCCGAGTCAGCGGCTCAGGCCTCTCGGCCGGGCCGTTGAGAGGATGCCTGGAGCAATACCTGGAGCAATAAGAGAGGCGTCATGTAACCTGAGCGGACCAAACCTGAGCGGACCAATTGAGCAGTGCATCCTGCGGCTAGTCTAGCGTGTTTTCGTCGTCGCGATGGTTGAAGCGGAACGACCTTTCTCTGATAAAGCGCCTGAAGTCGCGTTTGAAGCCAGCGTGAGCGGCTTTTAGGCGGCGCTGGGCGTCGCCGCGGAAGCTCTCGAGGCCGTTGATATGGTTCTTTCCGTTGGCGAACTCTTCCTGATGCTTGATGCGCCTGTGGTGGAAGCCGTTGAGTGACAGTTTTTATTAGCTTGCCGGCCGTCGGCGTAACTGTGTAGACGGTCGGGTCCAGCGCGGCCTGGCGAGGGGCGGCGCGGCGCTCCCTTGGTCGATTGTAAGTCGATTGTAAGTCGATTGCACCATGTGGCTGCTGTTTATTAGCGGATAAGCCGACCGCCCTGGCCGCGGCGGCCGCCGCAACGCGCAGCCAAAATAAGCGAGCTATCTCTTTTTGCTTCTCTTGAGATAGCATTGTACATCTTGGACGATGGGTATATTTCTTTCCGCAAATCGTGCATTTACATCTGCCTTCGGCCAACTTATAGTGCGCCCTACCCATCACGTATGTTAACAGGGCATTACATACGCGCAGCGGTCCGAACATGGTAGACGATCCCGAAAAAAAACCGGCCCAACCAGCCGGTGGTGCTTCGGGCGGATTCGCGGGTGCCGTTCCCGGTAGCGGCCGGGAGCGTCAGGCCAGCAACTCGACGGGCCGACGGCCCAGCAGCAGGGCGTAGAGTTCCAGCAGGCGCTGGGCGTGGCGGCGGGGATCGAAGTGGCGGCGGATCATCCGCCGACCGGCCGCGTTGGGACCGCTCGCCAGGGCGGTCAGCACGGCGGCGGCCAGCTCCTCGTCGTCGCGGGCCGTCAGCACGTGGGGGAAGGGCTGGCTCCAGACGACGCGGCGGGCGTAGCCCAGGGCCTCGAGGACCATCCGCGCCAGACCGTCGCGCCGGGTCGGCCGGACCAACACCCGGCAGCGGGCGTAGAGCGGCCGCATGTCCTCCACCAGGCCGTGGTGCTCCCAGTTGGGTGGCGCGTCAGATGGCGTCTCGGGATCGCCGCAGACCAGGAAGCGCACCGCGGGCAGCCGCCGGGCCAGGCGGCGCAGCCGGGGCACACCATAGAGCTCGCCGTCGCCGGGGGGGACGTAGCACAGGACGCTGAGCTCGGCGGGCCAGGGCAGGTCGTCCGTCGAGAGGTGGGCGGAGAGGTTGGGCTGATGGCGGGCGTTGACGCCCAGACGGCGGGCCAGCTCGTCGACCAGGGGGGCGTGGACGGCCAGGTGGCAGTCGATGAAAGCCCGACTGAGCCGCCAGCGCAGCCGCTGGCGCTCGTCGCGGTAGCAGAGCTCTACGTCGGAGCCGATCCAGTGGGCCACCGTGGGCCGCCCGAGGACCTTGGCCCGCGGGAAACCGCTCCAGGCCATCGGCGGGAAGAAGACGTGCAGCAGATCGACCGCGGTCAGGCCGCGCGCATCGAGGCGCGTCAGCTCCCGCGCCGCCAGGCCGCGCCCGCGCAACTGCTCCACCAGATACTCCGGGGCCTCCTCCATGCCGTAGACGCCGATGACGGGCCGCCGGGGCATCAGCCCGACCGCCGGTCGAGGACCAGCAGCTCGCCCACGGCGCAGCCGATGTGCCGGGCGATGACCGGGCACTTGGCCTTGAGCAGGAAGAAGAGGGGCAGCTTCTCACCGGAGAGGCCCTCGAAGTTGCCCTGGCCCTTGGCGATGACGAGGTCGGCCCCGGCCAGCAGCGCCCGCAGCTCAGCACCGGCGTCGGCCGGGATGACCCCCGGGGCGTCGTCGCCGGTGTCGGCGAGGGCGAAACCCTCCAGCCCGGCGGCCTCGGCGTCGGCGCGGACGGCGTCGTTGATCGCCGGACCACCGCGGACGACGACGGTGGTCTTCTCCCGCCCCAGCAGCTCCAGCAGGGGCCGGTCGAGAACCAGCTCGCCGGCGTTGTCGGCCAGGAAGACGATCCGTTCGGCGGCGGCGACGGCCTGTTCGAGACGGCCGACGGCCTCGCCGGGCAGGGCCTGGTTGAAGGCCGCCTCGAGACGCTGCTCCAGCTCCTGCTGCCGGTAGCCCTCATCGACGGCCAGGTCTATCGTATTGGCGGCCGCACTGAGCGCCACGGCGGCGGCGAAGGGCCGGCCCGTGCGCTCGATCCGGCGCCGCAGAGCGGGCAGCAGCTCCAAGGCCCGCCGGGTGGCGGAGGCCTTGAGCTCCCGGTAGGGATCCTCGCTGGAGAGCAGTTCGCGCAGGCGGCGGTGGACCGCCCGGCCGATGACCGGCGGCGGGACCTCTTCCTCCAGCCCGGCCAACAGCGACATGACCTCCAGCAGCAGGCGCCGCTGGACGCCCTCGGCGGCGCCGACGGCGCGGGCGGCGCGCAGGGCCTGGGTCAGGAAACAGGGATAGCAGTCGAGGTAGGTGCGCATAATTGCACGAGGGGCCGAAAGGGCCCCTCTAGCTTACCACAGCGCAACGGCGCAGGCTAGAAGAACAGGCTCAGTCCGGCCCCCAGATCGTAGAGCTTGGTGTAGGCCTCGGCGGCGAAAAGGTAGTCGGTCCGCAGCAAGACATTGAGCGCCAGGTTTTCGGCGAGGAAGAAATTGTCCTCGCCATAGACCCCCATGTGGAAGACCGAACCCGAACCGCCGACCTCCTCTCCGTCGATGGACAGGCTGCCGCTGAGCGTCGAGGAACCGAAGTGCAATCCAGCGGCCATCAACTGGCCGCCCTGGTGGAAACAGACCCCCAGCCGTCCGAAGACGTTGCCGATGTCGAGATCGCCGTCGACGCCGTCAGCGGAAACGGAACCCGGTGTGTAGGCGTAACCGGCGCCCAGGTGGAACCAGCCGAAACCGGCGTTGAGGGTGCCGGCGATGCGCAACCCGCTGTAATCAACGAAGTTGAGCGACAGAGCGCCGTTGAGTGACCCCCAGAAGACGCTGCCCTGTTGCGAAGGCGGCGGGGCGACGTTTCCACCGGCGACGCCTTCGGCCGCAGTTTCGTTCTCCTGAGCCGGGGCGCAACATAAACAAAGCATGACAAACAATACGACCCTTTTCATCATGTACCTCCAAGATGATGTTAATGTGAATCACTGCCACTGGATAAAGCAATGGCCGTATCCTATAGCAAAGTAACGAGGGAATGGCTTAAAGCCCTTAATATGTCTCATCTCGTGTATCATTAAGTATCGATTGGATTATCACCTAATTATGAACAAGCGTGAAGTATGCTCCCGCGGTAGTTTTGCGCGTTTTCGTCGTCGCGATGGTTAAATCAGATCAACCCCTCGCTGATGAAGAGGTTGAAGTTGCGTTCGAAGCCGCCGTGGTAGGCTTTTTAGGCGGCGTTAGGCGTAGCCCCGGAAGTTCTTGAGGCCGTTGATATGCATCCTGCCGTCGACCGGGGTCTTGCTCTTGTTGAAGCACTTGTAGCGGAAATTGTAGATATGCAGGGAGTTACGGGCCTTCCATCCCGCGGAGCAGACGATAGAGTCCAGCTCGACATTCTCACAGGATGTCACCCTTAGCTGCTTCTCGCAGCAACCGGGCGGCGGGATGACCCGCACCTCACCGCCCCGCTCGAGCAGTCCGCAGACGGGGATCTTGCCGCCGGCCCCCCGACCACGTTTGCCCTGGCGGTGACCGTCGAGTTAGCAATCGTCCACCACGATGCGCCCTTCGAGCTTATCCAGCTCGACCGCGCGATCGGCGGCGCTGCGCTCGCGATTGATACGATTATACTCGACCGCTCTGGCCGCGGTTACCTCAAGCCGCAACGGTTCGGCTGTCAACCCGCGCATTTCCGCCGACAGCCCACGGGCGAGCGGGCCTATTGGTGAAGCACTTGCGACGGCGCCACCCGCTCAGCGGCAGGGCCCGGAAACGAGGCTCGACCCGTTGATACAGCGGGACTCGCCCGCCGGCAGCACTTGCCCGTCAACCCTTTGTCGTCACAAGAGCAGCTGGGTACAGCAGCGCCCGTCAAGGACGTCGCGGCGGCCGACTGCCCGGGTTGTGCGGTTCCAATGTATCAACCGGTAAGCTACAGGCGGATCGAGAAGCCCGTGCCGATGTAGGCGAACATTCTCGAATACAGAAAGGAATCCAGACCGATATCGAGATGAACATAGGTATTCTCCGTTACGTTAAACCGGAACAGGCAATGAATACCAAAATTAAAGTCGGTGGTTCGTGATTTGTACCGGGACGTATTGCTGCTCAACTGCACCAGTCCGGCGTGGACGCCGGTGAGAATGAAGTGCTTGTTGGGAGTGATGAAGCGCGCCCCGATCTTGCAGAAGGGATCGCTGTAGTTGATTTGACCGCAGCTTTTCAACCTTCCGTACGTGAAAGCGTACCCCAAACCCAGGTGGAACAAGCCCGTTCCAAAGTTAATCGAGGTCGCGCTCCGAACTCCGCTCATCTGATCGAAATCGAAGGCCCAGGCGGATCCCAACGACCACCAGAATGTTGGGGGCGGCGGAGCGTCCACCCCTCCTGCGGTTGCTTCACCAACCTCGCTTTCTCCGCTGTCAGCGTTATCTGCGGGGACCGGCGCGGCCAACGTCAAACCAACCAGCACAACGACCAACAACATCAGCGTCATCCACCTCATCATTACCCTCCACGGCTCAGCGCCCCATTACGGGGCTCAATCATCCGGCAGGCATTCCATCATCCTGCGACCGATCCGGTCGACAAAAACTCGATAACCCCGCGCTGAACAAGCCAGCGACACATTCTGACTTGCTGGGTTAACTCTGTCCAGGCAAACTAAAACCCGCCTGGGCCAAACAGGATGGCCGCCCTTTCATACCGGCGGCGGGACCTCTTCCTCCAGCCCGGCCAACAGCGACATGACCTCCAGCAGCAGGCGCCGCTGGACGCCCTCAGCGACGCCGACGGCGCGGGCGGGGCGCAGGGCCTGGGTCAGGAAACAGGGATAGCGGTCGAGGTCGGTGCGCATAATTGCCCGAGGGGCCGAAAGGGCCCCTGCAGCTTACCACAGCGCAACGGCGCAGGCTAGAAGAAGTAGTCCAATCCGGCGCCGACGCCATACAGGTGATAGTAGAATGCGTCACTCAGGATGTGATCGGTCCGCAGCGTCAAGCTCAGCGCCAGGTTCTCCGACAGCTCGAGGGCGAAATCACAGTACATCCCCACCAGCATGACCTCCAGCGGACCAGCGCTTTCCTCCTCGAGGGACAGCGTCTCCTCCAGTCTGGCGGGGCCGATGTGCACCCCGCAGGTCGTTACGTGGTCGGGGTTCTCGAAACACAGACCGAACATGGCGAAGAAATTGCCGTAATCGACCTCCCTGATTGTTAAGACATTGGATACCGAGCCCATGGTGTAGGCGTAACCGGCGCCCAGGTGGAACCAGCCGAAACCCCAGTTGACCGAGCCGGCGAAGCGCAATCCGCTGAACTGCC
Organism: Candidatus Coatesbacteria bacterium; assembly: GCA_014728225.1. Taxonomy (NCBI): domain Bacteria; phylum Candidatus Coatesiibacteriota; species Candidatus Coatesiibacteriota bacterium. Next base: position 14,096 of record WJLX01000075.1, read on the forward strand.
GGAAATCGACGCTGGCGACCCCGTTTAACGCCCCCCAGAAAAGGTAATCCTCTTCCCCGCCGGCGGGAGCTCCAGTCTTCTGCGAAACCTCACCCTCCGTCGGCTCCGGCTTTGTGGCCTGAACCGCAACCAGGACGAGCAGCAACAGCACGACAACCCGTCTCATCGTCCCTCCCCTGTTCTTTCACCCGGGACTCTGACGCCAATAACAGCGGACCCGGGCGGACCGCCTACATCCGGTTTGATCCGTTTACAATATTCTCCAAACCCACACACAACACCTCGCCCGAGAACGAGCCAATCCGCATGATCGCGAAACAGCGGCAGCCCCAAACATCACCAGTTCATGTTCCGCTCAGCGCGGCGAGAAGCAGCTTCGCCCGACGGGGCATGGGCGGTTTACACGGCACAATACCGTTCCGGCCGCCCGAACCTCCGAACGTTAACAACCGCCACGGTGTGTAAGCCGCCGAGAGCGATCAGCAGCCATCGACCGCAACCACACCTCGACTGGACGTTCATGGCGACCTGACTGAACTAAGCTCGCGCTGAACACCGGTAAAGCGGTCCAGTCGGTGATTAGCATACTTGCAGCAACCCGGCGGCCGGGACTTGAACCAACTAACAAATATAACATACAACAGCGAAAACAGTACGTCCGTAACGGAAATATCAGCAGGAAAATAGCAAAACCGCGGGTCGGCAACCCGCGATTCGTCGTCTATCTCGACAACCCTGACCTGTAACCGGATCATGCACCCTTCAGCAGCCGCGACACTCCTCAACGGACCCCGATGGACCCCGATGGACCCCGATCGCGGCACATCCGCTGAATGAGCCAGAACAGCCGACATAGCGGCAACCCAACTATCGTCGGCAATCAACGAACTCGCCCGCAACTGCGGACAACCACCGCATCAACGCACCTTAACACCGCATCAACCTAAAACTCGAACACCAGACCGCCCTTGAGCGAGAAATGGGCCGCATGCCAGGGCTCGCCGATGTAATAGCTGTTGGTCACCCGCAGGCTGAAGCTCAACGGACCGCCGAAGCTGAACAGGGTCTCGGCGCTGAAAGCCACCGTCGTATAATCCGCCGCCGCCAGGATCGCCGCCCCGGCAGCCTCCGGCGCTACCCAGTACCCACCGAAATGCACCGCGCCCAGGGTGGTGAAATACTCCCAACGATAAGCGTAACCCAAAGAGGCAAAAAGCGTATCACCCGCGATCGAAAACGAATCAAAACCCTCGTCGTACTCCGGATGGTAGTAGCCCTCAAGCCGACTGTAGCCTCCGCCGACCAGCAAACCCACCTCCTCCCAAAGCAGATTGGCGGCCAGCTCGCCCTCGAAGGCCGAGACGTTGTAGTAATCCATCGTCCAGCCGCCGTAGGCGCCGACGTAGACCGCCGCCGACGCCGACGTCGCCAGGACCAGCACGATAACAATCACCCGGAGACAAGCTCGCATGGCTTGCACCTCGCTACGGCTGCGGTCGAAGACGAAAAGGACAACGATTACTACCCAAGTATAGCCGGAACGACGGCCGGGAGCCCAGCTCCAACCGCCACCGCCATGACGCAATTGACCCCGCAGCGGGAGCTTGGAAAACCGACCGCCCGCGCTCCGCCGTCAGGCCCCAGGCCGACAGCCGCAACTGGCACGGTTTTTGCGGAGGCGAACCGTTATCATGGTCCTCAACGGTCGCCGAGATGCAAAAACCGTGCCAGTTGCGGCGGCGCGGGTGTCAAAGGGGTAACGGACGGTAACGGTCGGTTTTCCAAGCTCCCGCGGGACAGGCGTCGCCGACGGTCTAGAGAAAGAAGCACACCCCGCCGTCCAGACGCCAGACCGCCGCCCAGTCTCTAACACTGGAGCGCAGCGCCCCGCCGCACAAACGTGCACGCAGGCGCAATCCCTTCCAGAGGGGGACGACGAGTTCCAGGTAACCGCCCAGCTCGAGGAGATCCTCGCGAACGCCGTCGCCGGGGTCGGCGCGGAACCAGGTCTCGCCGATGTAGCCGCCGCCGATGATCCGCCAGTCGTCGAGGAGCGGACTCCAGCCGGCCCGGGCGTAGAGGCAACGCAGGTGATCGTCGAGCCCGCCGCGGTAGCCCCAGCCGACGTGAACCCCCCAGGGTCGATAGAGCCAATTCAGCGTCGTTCCGAGATCGACCTCGGCCAGCTCGAGTTCGGCGACGACACTCCAGCCGGCATCGAGGGAGAACCAGATGTCGTAGTTGACCGGGCGGAGGAAGTCGGGCGCCGCGGCGGCGCAGCAGCAAACCAGGCCGCCAAGGAGCAGGGCCGCAAGCTGAACGGGCTTGACCATGGACTTGACCATGGAAGAAGGGCGGGGCGTCTAGTCCGTGACGGAGAGATTGTCATCGTCGGCTCGATCTTTGTCCTGATCAGTGTGCTTGTCGCCCAGAAAACGGGCCTTGATCTCGTCGATGACCAGCTTGATGTCGGGGACTTTGAAGGAGCCGGTCAGCTTGAGGGCCAGCACGAACAGGCCGATGATCCCCAAACGCAGGGGGAAACCGATCCAGCCGAAGGGCAGGAAAGTCGAGGCCAGCCAGAGCACCACGGCGATCAACACGATGCGCAGGACGAAGCGCAGGTTGTAATCGATCCGGTAGAGCCGTTGGGCGAAGTTGTAATGGATGACGGCCATCGAGGCGTAGCTGAGCAGGGTGGCCACCGAGGCGCCCATCATCCCCCAGCGCGGGATCAGCAACAGATTGAGGATGATGTTCAGCCCGGCGCCGATGGCGGCGGAGTAGGCCTGGTACTTGGTCTTGCCGACCACGGAGGTGCCGACGGTGAATACCAGATAGATGCCGTAACAAACATGGGCCAGGCTGAGGATGAAGACGGCGGGCCAGGCCTCGTAGAAGGGCCAGGTGGCCATCACCTTGCAGACCTCGGGGGCCATGACCCCCAGGGCGAAGGCCAGGCCGACTCCGACCAGGGAGAACAGGGTCAGGACGGCGCGATAGACCTGCTTGGCCTCGGGTTTCTTGTGCACGGCGAACATCAGCGGGCCCCAAGCGATGATGAAGGGCGACACCAGGCCCATCTTGATGATCAGGGAGAACTTATTGGCCAGGTCGTACACACCGACGGCGTGGAGCGTTCCCAGGGCGCCGGCCACGGCGATCCCGCCCTTGGCGGCCAACTCGCCCAGGGTCTTCGGATTGACGAGGACGTAACGGGTCACCGGGGCCAGCAGGCGCAGGATGTACCTGTCGGCCAGGGAGAGGATCCAACCGGCCAGCCCCTCGGGCACCAGGGGCAGGCCGAAGCGCATGACCTCCTTGAGGTAATCCTTGCGGAAGCGCGGCGTCATGTTGCGAGCGTAGATGAAGAGCATCAGCGGCGCCATCACCACGCCGCCCCAGAAGCGGGCCTTGATGACCCCCAGGGGCCCTTCCTTCAACACCACGATGAAGAGGATGTTGAAGCCCATGAACAGCAGGAAGTACCCCATATTGAGCAGGGTGAAGACAACGGGCCGTTCCTTGGCCCGCATCACCGAGCGGGGAACAGTGCGGATCAGGATCAGGGCCTGGCCCGCCGTGGCGTACTGGAAGAAAATCGTGTACTCGGCGTTGCCGAAGAACAGGCGCGAGAGATTGCCCGACAGGGGGAAGAGAACCAGAAACAGGACACCCGAGGCCAGGAACTGGAACAGGAAGCAGGTGTGGACCAACCGGCGCCGGGCGTCCTCATCGGGTTCGTTGAAGTAAACCCGGAAGAGGGCCGAGTTGACCCCGAAGCGCATCAGGATCTCCAGGATGGCGAAGTAGACCATCACCAGGGCCACGACGCCGAAGTCACTCGGGGTCAGATGGCGGGTGTAGACGGGAATCAGCAGAAATCCCACGGCCTTGGCGATCACGCCGCCCAGGCCGTAGAGCACGGTATGCTTGAGGGTCTTTTTCAGATGTTCGATCAAGGACCGCTCCCCGAGACCATCCCTGGTGGAGGAGTAGAAGGAACCACGGCGCTAAGATTAGCATAAAGGCGGCGGTTCCGTCGCGGGTAAAGCTCGTGGCACACGCAGCCACCTATCCACGAAAAAGCTCCGGCTAAATCCCGCTGAAACTACAGCCACCGCTCCCGTCACCGGCCATTACCGGATCGAGCGCAATCCGCCGCTGAACTGGCACGGTTTTTGCGGAGGTGAACCGTTTGCTTTC
>WJLX01000076.1 GCA_014728225.1 Candidatus Coatesbacteria bacterium
ACCCCACTTTTGCATCACCCGCCCCGTTTTCGGCCAAAACGCCGAAGACGGGGTGTTTTACACGTTCCCAACAGCTCTGCCCGTCATTGGTCGAACCGCAAGGAGAGAATACTTCCTGAAGCTCCCGCCGGGCTTCATAGTCCAGGCCCAACCAGAGCTCGTCGGGATGGTCTAAGATGCGAAATGCGAAGGAGATATGCCCCTCGATATCGAGGGGTTTTTGTTTGAGCAACTGATCGAATTCTTACGAAGAACGCAATTGTTACTAGTCTTTACGCTACTCTATAAGCAGATATATTATATGATGTTGTGTATTGGTTGCCGCTTAATATAATAAAGTCTTTATGATGGATAGCTCTTATGGTTGAAACAGGCTGTGAAATGCAGACGACTTTTGTTGATCAGGCTACACATATATTGACAGTGTTTACATCGTAAAACTCGACCCTCTCGACAGTAAGTGTTTTACCAAAAAGAGGATGAGTGGATTCTCCAGTCAACTCATCTCAATCATGCCGGGCTGGGACCTGTTTGCGCGGTTAAGCCTGTGCTTCACGGATAATTGGGAAGCGCTCCCCCGGCGCAGTTCACCAGATCTGCACGGTGGGATCAGGCGACCAGCCATATGTTCACCAACACCGAACCGAACCGACATTCGCGTCGGCCCGCAGCGATGAGTATCAGCGCAAGCATGCGGGAACTGTGATATACTCCCCGGCGTAGATATCTGCGAAAGCCAACAAGGAAACCGCCGTGCTCGTTATTCTCTGTTTGTTGCTGTTGAGCGTTCCCGCCCTGGCTCAGGGTGGGACCTGAGGCCCATCAGGTCTGTGCGGCGAGGACTTCGTCGTCTTGCTGTGGGTCGCCGGCGCCGTGGTGTTGTATTCGCTGATCCGCTGGCTGGTACGGCTCAGGCGGCGCCGTTGATCGATCAGTCCTAACCGGATAGCAAACGGGACGGCCCGTGGGCCGTCCCGTTTGCTTATCGTGCTGGAGAGTGCTTTAACGCTCGACGATCACCCGACGGGTCAGGGTGGCGTCATTGGTCTGCAGGCGGATGAGGTAGATGCCGCTGGGGGTCGCGGCGGAATCCCAGGTGACGGTGTGGCGGCCGGCGGGCAGCTCGCCCTCGACGGGCTGGGCCACGCGGCGACCGGCCAGGTCGTAGACCGCCAAATTGACCGGCGAGTCGTCGGCCAGTTCGAACTCCACGGTCACCCTGCCGGCTGCCGGGTTGGGGTAGGGCTCGGCCAGACGATCGATACGGATGCCGTCGCCGGAGGCGTAGTCGACCTCCAGGGGACCGACGAGGGTGCTGTGACCGTCGACCTCGGTGAGCTGGACGTAGTACAGATAGCTCGCTCCGTTGTCAACGTCACGGTCGAGGAAGCGGTAGTAGCGGTCGCCGCCGTCGAGGGGCGTCTCGTTGAGGGGCGTGGTCGGGTTGCGATCGCCCCGGGAGAGGACCCAGCCTTCGACCAGCTCGCCGTCCTGGCGATAGACGTTGTAGGAGGCGTACTGGCCGGGGTTGTCGACGCTCCAGCTCAGCAGGACACCCTCCTCGCTAGAGGCGGCGTCGAGGGTGGTCAGCTCGGCCGGGGTGTCGCCCTGGGGCGTCAGCTCGATGTTGTCGAAGTAGAAGCCCTCGCGGACGTTGGAGGAATCGGAGTAGAAGCGGAAGCGCAGTTGGCCGACCAGGCCGGCGAAGTCGCCGAAGTCGTAGGTGTGCTGCTCCCAGCCGTACTTGTAGCCGCTGTAATCGTCGATCAGCGTCCACTCGCGGCCGTCGCCGCCGAAGAGCAGCTCGCAGCCGTCGTAGTTGGACTGGGTCTTGTAGCTGGTGTAGAGGGACAGCTCCGGGCTGTCGATCCCGACCAGGATCAGGAGCGAATCCAGGGTGCAGTCCATGTCGTTCTGGTAGTCGCCGTTGCCGTAATCACCACATTTCCAGCTGTAGACGCCGTCGTAGTTGTTGTAGCTCTCGAGGTGCCACATGTCGCCGTCGCCGCTGTGGGTCCACTTGTCATCGCCGTCTTCCATGTAATCGGCGAAGCCCCAGACCGAACTGACGCCGATGGGGATGCTCCAGTCCTCGGTGTAGCCACCGTCCTCCTCGACGTGCAGCTCGAGGTAGAAGACGCTGGGCTCGGGACAGCCGGTGTCGATGGTGATCTCGAAGGGGTAGGGCGAATCCTCGGTGTCGCCGGAGCCGACGGTGCCGAAGTCGATGGTGTCGACGTCGACGACGACCTCGGGATCGTTGGAGGTCAAGGTGGCCGTGGTGTTGGTGGCGTCATCGCCGCCCAGGTTGAACAGGCTGAGGTTGATCTCGGCGTGTTCGCCCGGGATCAGCATCGAGTTGCCGTCGTGGTCGCCGACGGTTTCGTAGCTCGACAGACGCAGATAGGCGCCGTCGATGGCGCCCCAGAGACTGATCAGGTCGCCGATGCCCGAGTAGTCGTTGTACTGCGGGGTTTCGCTGGCTGTATCGTGAGCCTCGGCGTAGAGGAAGGCTTCCTCGGCGGTAACGACGCCGTCGTCGTTGTCGTCGGCGTCGACGGGGTCGCCGTCGAGCTCCCAGGGGTTGGCACCGGGCTCGTTGCCCGCCACGGCGGCGGTCCAGTAGTAGACGTACTCGTCGTACTTGTAGTCCGGACCCATGGCCCAGGAGTACTCGTCGTCGGAACAGGCCGTCGAGATGACCACGTTGGAGATGCCGTCGACATCGTCGACGAAGCCGCCGGAGAAACACTGCTCCATGGTGACGATACACTGGGCGAAAGCGATGTCGTCGAGTTCGTCGGCGAACTCGTCGTCGGCCAGCTCCTGGTAGTTCCACAGATTGAGATAGGAGTTGGGCGCACCGTCGGAGCCGCCGTGGTCCGTGGTGAAGATGAACAGGGCGTCATCTGCGGTCAGATTGGTCTCCAGCCAATCCATCTGGTTGAAGATGTTGGTCCGGGTGCAGGACAGGCTGTAGTCGTCGTCGCCATCCTGATCGAGGTCGAGGTCCGAGCTGGAGCCGTCGGACTGGTCGCCGGCCGGGTTGTCGCCGTCGGACATCAGCACGATGATGTTGTTCTCATCATAGCCGTAGACCTCGATCAGCGTGGTGTAGATGTAGGACATGTCGTTCCAGTAGCGGGTGTAGTTCGAGTACTGGCTGGCTCCGCCGGACATCAACAGGGCGTAGTTGTCGCCGGCGCGGGAGGCCGGTTCGGGCAGCAGGCCCTCCAGGCGGGCCGCCGTGCGGGCGATGGCCTCGGGGTCCGGATAGCGGTTGCCCGGATCGAGGAAGGCCCACTTCTCCGGGTCGGTCAACTCGCTGAGGGCGCCGTAGACCTCGTCCTTGGGCGGCGTGCTGACATCGTAGACCGTCAACCGGCCGGCGTCGTCGACGAAGACGGCTCGAGCCGGGTGTTCCCAGTTGGCTGCCGGAACGTCGTCGATGAAGACAAAGTGGGCGCCGCCGGCGGGTACGCTCAGGCTGGTATGCCAGAACTCCACCGCGCCGGACTCCAGATAGTCGGGTAGCACGTAGACGCGCCTGCCGGCGGTGTCGCCGTCGAGAAGCTGCTCGACGGCAACCTGACCGGCGGCGACGGCGTCCAGGGCCAGAGCGGCTCCCGCCGTTATGAGCACAATAAAAATAATGGCTTTTCTCATCGGTACTCCCAAGGTTGGTTTAGTTGAGGGGTGGAAAAGACCATGAAAACGCTAGTAAAAAACATGCCCCCTGTCAAGGCCGGGGGCGCCGACGGCCAAAGCAACCGCCCCGCGGAACGGTCGATCGATAATCCGCTGTGCGGGTCATCAACTGAATACGGTTGATAAACCGGCGACGACGTTTGAAAAACGTGTACCTGACGGGGGGTTGAGCCATCGAGGCCCAGCCGAGACCAGGCAACGCCGGAACCGGCACGGTTTTTGCGGAGGCGGACAGTTATCGTCGCTCCAACGGTCGCCGAGATGCAAAAACCGTGCCGGTTCCGGCGTTGCCGGTGATTACGAACGGAATGCTTATCAAAGGTCGTCGCCGGTTTAGGCGTCAAGGAGGAGTTCACGAACGGCGGCGAGGGCCTCGGGGAGTTTATCGGGTTGGGAGCCGCCGGCCTGGGCGAAGTCGGGTCGTCCGCCGCCGCCGCCGCCGACGATCCGGGCGGCGGTCTTGACCAGGCGGCCGGCGTTGAGGCCGCGCTCGACCAGGTCCGCGGTCACCCCGCAGGCCAGGACGGCCTTGGAGCCCTCGACGGCGGCGAGAAGGATGACGGCGGAGCCCAGTTGTTCCTTGAGCTTGTCGACGGTGCCGCGCAGGGCCTTGGCGCCGACGCCTTCGAGACGGGTCAACAGGGCGGTGACGCCGCCGATCTCTTCGGCTTCGGCGGCCAGGTCGCGTCCCCCGCCGCCGCCGGCCAGGCGCTCCTCGAGCTCGGCGATGCGCTTGTCGGCCCGCTTGTTGTCCTCGAGCAGGGCTTCGACGCGTCGCCGGAGCTCCCGGGGGGGCGTTTTGAGCAGTTGGGAAACATCTTCGAGCAGCCGCTCCCGCTCCCTGATGTACTCGACGGCGGCCGGACCGCAGACGGCTTCGAGGCGGCGCACGCCGGCGGCCAGGGCCGAATCCTCGACGATGAGGCAGCTGCCGATCTCCCCCGTGGCGCAGACGTGGGTTCCGCCGCAGAGCTCGCGGGAGTAGCCGTCGACGCTGACCATGCGCACCTCGTCGCCGTACTTCTCGCCGAACAGGGCCACGGCACCGGCGGCCCGGGCTTCGTCCAGGCTCATGACCTCGCGGCGGACGGTGTCGTCGGCGACGATCTTCTCGTTGACCAGGCGGGTGACCTCGTCGAGTTCGGCGGCGTCGAGGGCTTTGGGGTGATTGATGTCGAAGCGCAGGCGCTCGGGTCCGACCCAACTGCCGGCCTGGGTGGCGTGCTCGCCCAGCACCTTGCGCAGGGCCCAGTGCAGCAGGTGGGTGGCGGTGTGGTGGGCCATGGTCCGACGGCGGCGGGCCTCGTCGACGGCGGCGTCGACGGTCAGGCCGACCTCGAGTTCGCCGGAGCGCAGCTCGCCGAGGTGCAGGTGGGCCTCGCCGATCTTGCGGGTGTCTGTGACGACGAACAGGGCGCCCTCGGGGGTGGTCAACTCGCCGCTGTCACCGATCTGGCCACCGCCCTCGGCGTAGAAGGGCGTTTCCTCGAGGACCACGGCGCCCTGGGCGCCGGGCTCCAGGCGCTCGACGGGGGCGTTGTCAGCGTCGAACAGGGCGCTGATCCGGGCCCGCTGGGCGAAGGTCTCGTAGCCGGTGAAAACCGTTGTCAGACCCTCGACCCGGGGCTCGTCGCTTTCGGAGTAGAAGGTCGACGCGGCGCGCGAGGTTTCCCGGGCCTGCTCCAGGGCGGCCTCGAAGCCCGCCAGATCGACCTTCAATCCCCGCTCCTCGGCCATCACCGTCGTCAGGTCTACGGGGAAGCCGAAGGTGTCGTAGAGCTTGAAGGCCTCCTCACCGGACAGGGTGTCGCCGCGCAGGTCGGCTGTCAGCTTCTCGAAGACGGCCATTCCCTCGCCGATGGTTTCGAGGAAGCGTTCCTCCTCGTGTTCGATGACGGCGGCGCAGCGTGGCGCCTCATCAATCAGCTCGGGGTAGCTGCTTCCCAGGACGCCACCGACGGGCTCGATCAGGCGGTGGAGGAAGGGCTCCTCGAGGCCCATTTCGAAGCCCAGGCGACCGGCCCGGCGCAGCAGGCGGCGCAGGACGTAGCCCCGGCCGGTGTTGGAGGGGTAGACGCCCTCGGCCAGGGCCACGGTCAGGGCCCGGGCGTGATCGGCGACGGCCCAGAAGCGGTGGCGGTGCTCGGGGTCGTCGGGATCCGCACCGGTCAGGGTCGCCGCGGCCTCGATGATCGACCGGAAGAGGTCCGTAGCGTAATTGTTGTCGCAGCCCTGGAGGATGGCCGTCAGGCGCTCGACGCCCAGGCCGGTGTCGATGCCCCGGTTCTTCAGCGGCGCCAACTCGCCGTCCTCCTGCATGTCGAACTGGGGGAAGACCAGGTTCCAGTACTCGACGTAGCGGTTGCACTCGCAGCCCGGCCCGCAGTCGGGCTTGCCGCAGCCGTACTCTGGTCCGTAGTCCCAGTAGAGCTCGGAGCTGGGACCGCAGGCGCCGGTCCGGCCCGCCGGACCCCAGAAGTTGTCTTCTTCGCCCAGGCGGACGACGCGCTCGGCGGGTAGGCCGACGACCGCGGTCCACAGGCGGTGGGCCTCGTCGTCGTCGGTGTAGACGGCGGCGTAGATGCGCGACGGGTCCATGCCGTAGACCTTCGTCGACAGCTCCCAGGCCCAGCGGACGGCCTCCTCCTTGAAGTAGTCGCCGAAGGAGAAGTTGCCCAGCATCTCGAAGAAGGTATGGTGACGCGGTGTCCGGCCGACGTTCTCCAGGTCGCTCAGGCGGAAGCACTTCTGCAGCGAGCAGGCCCGCGGCGGCTCGAAGGGCACCGGGGCCAGGCCGGCGAAGTAGGGCTTGAACTGGACCATCCCCGCCGAGTTGAACAGCAGGGTCGGATCGTCCCGCGGAACCAGGGGGGCCGAGGGGACCTCGGTGTGGCCGCGCTCGATGAAGAAGTCCAGATAGGTGCGCTTGATCTCGTGGCTGGTGGGCATTGTTATCGCTGGGGGTTGGGGGTGGTGTCCGTGACGGGGGGTGATTATAGCACGCGGGGCGGGATAATGCGGGGGCGGGGCGCGGCGCGTCCGCCGGGCGGCTTATCTTTGCCGTACGTAGGGCGGGGGCTCCGCCCCCCGCCGCGAATGTCAAAGGGGCGCGGTTCGGCCTTGGCGAATAAACGGCAGGGACGCCAGTCCCCGCCCTACAGGACTGGCGATTTACGGCGGGGGCGACCCCGCCGTTGCTAAACATCCTTGTAGGACGCCCCCGGCCGGTATACCGTCGGGGCGGGTTAAATCTCGCCCGTGTGCCGCTATATCAACAACTCGTTACCGATCGACGACCCGCCCGACGACCATCCGGCGGCTGAGCGCCGCGCCTTGCGTCTCCAGGCGCAGCAGATAGACCCCGGCTGATGCAGCGGCGCAGTTCCAGGCGACCTCGTGCCGCCCGGCGGGCAGCTCGCCCTCGCTCAGGGTCGTCACCCGCCGCCCGGCCAGGTCGTAAACGGCCAAGCTGACGCGCTGGGCCTCGGGCAGCGTGAAGGCGACGCTGACGCTTCCCGACGCCGGGTTGGGATACGGTTCATCGAGGCTCAGCCGCTGCGTCTGCTCCGGCACGACGACGGCCGCCGTCGGCCCAAATCTTTTTACATAGCCATCGCTATCCGTTGCCTCTATCCAATATACGTAGCTCCCGCCGGGGGACACGTCCCGATCCAGCCAGCGGCGGGTCGCGCCGTCCAGCGAGCCGCTGACGGCGACAGGATTCTCCGCGCCCCGCAGCACCCGGAAGGCGGCGGGAAGCTCGACGTCCACGGCCCAGACGACGATTACACCGTCATCGGCGGGCGACGCCGCCAGCTCGACGCCGTCGAGGCCGACATCATGGGGTACGTAGAAGCTCCAGGTCTCATTGGACCAGGTCTCTTCGTAGCCGTCCCAGGCCCGGACCTTCCAGTGGTAGATGGTGTCCGGGTCCAGCTCGGCGTCGCTGAACTGGTACTCGGAGTCGATCAGGCCGGTGAGCTCTTCGTGAGGATCGAAGTCGTACTCGGTGGAATACCAGAGGTCGTAACTGACGGTGGGATAGTCCGGGGCGTCCTCCCAGTCGCACAGGGGAAAGGCTTCCACGGCGGAACCGTCACTGGGAGACAGCAGCGAAAAGGCCGGGGGAGGGGTGTTGTACCAGGCGTATTTGAGAATATGGCCGTCATCGTCGTAATAGGAAATGCAAGGCTTGTCGGCGTCATCGAGCGCCAGGGAGGTGTATCTGCCTGCATTTCCGCCCGATTCAACCGTCTCGAAGACCCAGTTCGAGCCGTTCCAGTGGGCGTAATCGAGTTCGTAGTTTGAGCTGTTAGAGTTGTCAGAGTAAGAGATGTGAGGATTGTCGCTGGAATCCAGCCTCAGTGATGTGTAAAAACCTACATAACCTGCCGAATCCACTGTCTCGATCTCCCAGCTCGCACCGTTCCAACGGGCGTATTTAAGGTCCCAGCCAGAGTAGTAGTGGTACGAGATGTGGGGATTGCCGCTGGAATCAATGTCCAAAGAGGTGTACAGACCTACATTACCTCCCGAGTCCACCGTTTCGATCTGCCAGCTCGCGCCGTTCCAGCGGGCGTACTTGAGATCATCGTACTCGCTGTCATAGTAGGAAATATGCGGATTGCTGGATTCATCCAACGCCAGGGAGGTGTGGCTACCTACACGATCCGCCGCGTCCACCGTCTCGATCACCCAGCTCGAACCGTTCCAGCGGGCGTATTTTAGATCTTTGTTGGTCCAGTCGTAGTACGAGATGTGCGGGTTGTCGCTGTAATCAAGCGCCAAAGAGGTGTACTGACCCACCTCACCTGCCGCGTCCACCGTCTCCATCTCCCAACTGGAACCGTTCCAGCGGGCGTACTTGAGATCGTCGTTGGTGTCGTCGAAATACGAGATGTGCGGGTTGCCGCTGGAATCAAGCGCTAAAGAGGTGAACTGACCCACCTCACCTGCCGAGTCCACCGTCTCGATAGTCCAGCTCGAGTCGCTCCACTGGGCGTACTTGAGATTTATACCGACGACGTCAAAGTACGAAATGTGTGTGCTCCCACGGGAATCCAGCGCCAGGGAGGCGTATGTGCCTAGATAGCCACTCGAGTCCACCGTCTCGAGGCACCACTGGTCGGCGGTGACGGGCAAAACAAACACTAGGGCCAACAGTAACAAAAGCAACTGCTTCATTATCCGCCCCCGTTGAGGTCGTCTGCCGCTACAAAAAAGAGGCTAAAATAAATACTCTTACTATTATAATAGTAATGGTTTTTGCATTTGTCAAGAAGGAAGGAAGGAAGAAAGACGGGCCCACTGTGCTATACTGTAGTTGTCGCAGCATCAGTTGTCGCAGCATCGGGGATGAACGCCATGCCGCTGAACCTGGCCACCTGCCGCCACATCTTCGAGGAGACCCTGGCGCTGCTCCAGCCGCGCTCGACGCCGGGTGAGCTGGAGCTGCTCGAGGAGGCCTACCTGACGGCCGCCGAGGGCCACGGCCGCCAGCGGCGCTACTCCGGCGATCCCTACCTGATCCACGTCGTCGAGGTCGGGCACATCCTGGCCCAGATGGGGGCCGACGCCGAGACGGTGGCGGCGGGGCTGCTCCACGACCTGCTCGAGGACACCGGCGTGGCGCCGCGCAGGATCAAGGAGCACTTCGGCCCCGACATCTACCACATGGTCCAGGGGGTCACCGAGGTCGAGAAGGCCGAGCGGGCCGACGATGAGCGCGGGGGTCCCTCGGCGGACGCCGAGGCCACGCTCAAGCGCCTGCTGTTGGCCGCCAGCCACGATCCCCGGGTGTTGCTGATCAAGCTGGCCGACCGGCTGCACAACATGCGCACCGCCCAGCACCTGCCCGAGGACAAGCGCCGGCGCAAGGCTCTCGAGACGCTGGAGATCTACGCCCCGCTGGCCCACCGGCTCGGTGTGGCCAAGCTGCGCTGGGAGATGGAGGACCTGGCGATGATGTACCTCCATCCCGAGGTCTACGACGACATCGCCCGGGAGCTGCACAAGCGCAACCAGGCCCGCGAAGAGCTGGTGGGCGCCGTCAGCGACAAGCTGCGCGCCAAGCTCGACGAACTGGGTATCGAGGCCACCATCTTCGGCCGCTCCAAACACATCTACTCCATCTACAAGAAGCTCCAGCGCAAGCAGAGCAGCCTCGAGGAGCTGCACGACCTGGTCGGCGTCCGGGTGATCACCCGGGAGACCGCCGACTGCTACAGCGTTCTCGGTGTGGTCCACAGCCTGTGGCGTCCCGTGTCCGGCAGCTTCCGCGACTACATCGCCAACCCCAAGCCCAACCTCTACCAGTCACTGCACACCGCCGTGCTGGACGACGAGGGCCGCCGGGTCGAGGTCCAGATCCGTACCGAGCGGATGAACTTCTTCGCCGAGTACGGCCTGGCCGCCCACTTCAGCTACAAGGGCGACGCCGAGCTGACCCTGCTGATGGATAACGAGCTGGCCTGGCTGCGCAAGATCGTCGACTGGGAAAAGAAGGCCGCCAACGATCGCACCTTCGCCAGCGCCGTCAAGGTAGACCTGTTCAGCGAGCAGATCTTCGCCATCACCCCCAAGGGCGACCCCGTCGATCTGCCCCGGGGCTCGACGGTGCTGGATTTCGCCTTCCGCATCCACACCGACCTGGGCCGGCACTGCAGCGGCGCCCGGGTCAACGGTCAGCTCCAGCCGCTGACCTATCGCCTGGCCGCCGGCGACCGGGTCGAGATCCTCACCCGTCCCGAGGCCCACCCCCGGCCGACATGGCTGCGCTTCGTCAAGACCGCCAACGCCCGCCAGGCCATCCGGCGCTGGCTGCGCGAACACCCCCAGCACTCCACCCGGCCCAACCGCACTCTGGTGCGCCTGTACACCAAGGGCAACCTCGAGCTCTACCGGCGCCTGCTGGACCGGGTTCTGCACCAGCCCGAGATGGAGCTGACCAAGTGCTCCTATACCCGCTTCGGCCATACCAACATCATCCTCAAGGCCCGGGTGCCCGACACCGATGAACGGCCCGCCGAGCAGGCACGCTGCCTGGAACGCCTGACCGCCGAGTTCCCCGGCCTGACCTTCGACGTCAAGCGCTGACCGCGCCGGGTGACCCGGGGAGCCTCTGCTCCCCGGCCCCCGGAACCGGCACGGTTTTTGCAGCTTCAGCACGTTTGGAAGTCCGCTGTGCGGCGAGTCCGCAAAAACCGTGCCGGTTCCGGGGGCGGAGCGTGCGGTGCGCCCCCGGCGGTTTTCGGTTCTCCCCGGGGCCGGGTGAAACACTTGAACCTGTCACGAGAGTGTTGATGGAGCAGCCTTATCGATCATTTGAGCTCGGTCCGGCCCGGGCGTTGATCACCGAACGCGTCGAGCCTGTCCCGGCAGCGCCCGAGGAGCCGGGGCTTCGCGCCCTGGCCGCGGTCGAGCCGGCGGCGGTTCTCGTCCGGGTCCACCAGGTCCACGGCGAGCGGTTATACCACGCCGCCGGTTCTACGGCGGAGCCCTATCCGCGGGCCGACGCCGTGGCCGTCGAGCGGCCCCTGCTGGCGGCGGCGGTGTTGACGGCGGACTGCCTGCCGCTGTTGCTGGCCGACGGGGCGGGTCGGGTGGTCGCCGCCGTCCACTGCGGCTGGCGCGGCGTCTACGGGGACATCGCCGGCAAGGTCGTCGCCGAATTGTCCGAGCGCTACGCCGTCGAGCCCGCGGGCCTGCACGGACACCTGGGTCCGGGAGCCGGCCCCTGCTGCTACGAGGTTTCGCCGGAGCTTGCGAATCGGTTCGCCGAGCGCTGGGGCGCGGGCTGCGTCATCGAGGGCGCCGGGCCTCGACCCCACCTCGACCTGCCCGGCCTGGTCCGGGAGCAACTGATCGCGGTGGGGGTGCGCGGTGAGCTGATCAACGGCGGCGGGGAGTGCACCATCTGCGGCGGGCGCTGGTTTTCCCACCGCCGCGGGGACGCGGGCAGGATCATCAGCGCCGTCTGGCTGCCGGAGGGTTAATCGGGGTTTGCCTTTGTCGCGGCTTTATGCGATGCTGAAAGGCGTTCTTTCGTTTTTTTCCGACCGCCCAGCCGAGCGAAGTGATAACCGATGCGAAGTGATAACCGAATGAAGAAGCTGCCCACGGATCTGGATGCTTTGCACCGCGCCGCCGAAGGCGGGGTCCGCAAGCCCGTCGTCGCCGGGCGTTTCTACCCCGCCCCGGCCCGGGCCCTGCGCCGGGAGGTCGAGGGCTATCTGCGCGACAGCGGCGTCGATCCCCTCCCCGGGGTGCGGGCCCTGGTCAGCCCCCACGCCGGTTATCCCTATTCCGGCCCGGTGGCGGGAGCGGCCTTCGCCGCGGTGGAGCGCGGCGGTTACGACCGCGTCGTCGTCATCGCTCCCAGTCACCAGTACGCCTTCGAGGGCGTCTCCGCATATCTCGGCGAGGCTTACGAGACCCCCCTCGGGCGGCTGAAGGTCGACCTCGAGGCTCTGGCCCGTTTGGCGGGCGAGCTGGGAACCCTGGCCCACCATCCGCGGGCCCACGCCGCCGAACACGCCCTGGAGGTCCAGTTACCCTTCGTCCAGGTCGCCTTGGGCGACGTCGGCCTGGTGCCCCTGGTGATGGGAGATCAGGGTAAACCGACGGCCCTGCTCCTCGGCGAGGCCCTGGCCCGGACCTTTCCCGATGAACGGACCCTGGTGGTGGCCTCCAGCGATCTGTCCCACTACCACGAGGATTCCGTCGCCCGGGTTCTCGACGGCGTGCTGATCAGTCACGTGCGTTCCTTCGAACCCAAGGGTTTGCTGGAATCGATCGACGCCGGTCGCACGGCGGCCTGCGGCGGCGGCCCTCTGGCCGCGGCGATGTTTTTCGCCCGCGCCGTTGGTGCCGCGAGTTCCCGGGTGCTGTCCTACGCCACCTCGGGCGACACCTCGGGCGACCGCAGCCACGTGGTGGGCTATCTGGCGGCCGTTTTTCACGGTGCTCAAACCGAAACCGACGATCATGATCTGGACCGTCTGGAGCGCCGTGAGCTGCTCAGCCTGGCCAGGCGGGCCCTCGAGGCTCACTTCGCCGGCGACGAGCCACCGGAGCTGACCAATCCCAGCCGTCGGCTGCGCCAGAAACGCGGCGCCTTCGTCACCCTGACCAGGCGCGGCAACCTGCGCGGCTGCATCGGCTACATCCACGTCGAGCGTCCGTTGTGGCGGGTGGTGCGCGAGATGGCGGTGGCCGCGGCCACGGGCGATCCCCGCTTCGCCCCGGTGCGGGCCGACGAGCTGGCCGAGCTACACCTCGAGATCAGCGTTCTGTCACCAATCGAGCCCCTCGGGGATCCCGCCGACGTCGTCGTCGGCCGCCACGGACTGATCGTGCGCCGTGAGGGACGTTCCGGCCTGTTGCTGCCCCAGGTGCCCGTCGAGCAGGGCTGGAACCGCGAGGAGTTCCTCGATCACACCTGCCTCAAGGCCGGCCTCGAAGCGGGTTGTTGGCGTGAGGGCGCCGAGCTGTACTGCTTCACCGCCCAGGTCTTCGGCGAATGAGCCGCCGGGCGGGAACCTCTTCCGACCCGGCGGCGTAGTTGTCGCGGCCGCCCGTCAAGCCGCCGCGCCGATGCCCTTGCGGTTTATCCTCAGTCGTGTATAATCCCTCCGGTCGCCGCGGCGGATTGTCATTCGCCGCCGGCGGCTTTTGACCCCGGGTCCGGCGAGACCCCAGCCACCAAGCGATCAATGGCCGGTAAAACCAAAGCGAAACCCCTGATCATTGTCGAGTCGCCGACCAAGGTGCGCACCATCGAGCGCTACCTCGGCGGCGACTATCGGGTGGCCTCCAGCAAGGGGCACATCCGCGATTTACCCAAGAGCAAGCTCGGGGTGGATCTGACCGACGGTTTCGCGCCGACCTACAGCGTCATCCCGCGCAAGAAGAAGGTCGTCGACGAGCTGCGCCGCCAGGCCCGCGGGGCCAAGGTCTATCTGGCCTGCGACCCCGACCGCGAGGGCGAGGCCATCTGCTGGCACCTGGCCCAACTGATCGACGACGGCGCCGACCTCTACCGCATCACCTTCAACGAGATCACCAAGAGCGCCGTGCTCAAGGCGCTGGAGAATCCGGGGCGTATCGACCAGGCCCTGGTGGACGCCCAACAGGCCCGGCGTATCCTCGACCGCCTGGTCGGCTATCAGGTCTCGCCGATCCTCTGGAAGGCCGTCCGCCGCGGCCTGTCCGCCGGCCGGGTCCAGTCCGTGGCCCTGCGGCTGATCGTCGAGCGCGAGCTGGAGCGTGAAGCCTTCCGGCCCGACGAGTTCTGGATCGTCACCGCCGCCCTCGAGGTTCCGGGGGACGAGGTCGTCGAGGCCGAGCTGTTGCGTCTCGACGGCGAGAAGGCCCGCCCGACGAGCTGGGACCAGGTCCGAGAGTTGCTCTACGAGCTCCACGAGGGCGACTGGAAGGTCAAGCGCTTCAGCAAGCGCAAGCATAAGCGCCAACCCCAGCCCCCCTACATCACCAGCACCCTGCAGCGCGACGCCTCGACCCGGTTGGGCTTCAACCCCAAACGCACCATGCGCGCCGCCCAGCGGCTCTACGAGGGCGTCGAGCTGGGCCGACGGGGTCAGGTCGGCCTGATCACCTACATGCGCACCGATTCGGTGCGCATCTCCGACGAGGGCCTGGCCAAGGCCCGGGACTGGATCGAGCAGCACCATCCCCAGTACGCCCTGAAGCAGCCGCGGACCTTCAAGGGCAAGAAGGGAGCCCAGGACGCCCACGAGGCCATCCGGCCCACCGACCCCGCCCTGGAGCCCGACGAGATCGCCAAGTATCTGGAGCCGGACCAGCGCAAGCTCTACGAGTTGATCTGGGGCCGCTTCCTGGCCTCGCAGATGGCCCCGGCCGTCTACGACAAAACCCAGGCTCGCATCGCCTGCGGGCGCGCCGAGTTCTCGGCCAAGGGCTCGGTGCTGCGCGACCCCGGCTTTCTCACCGTTTACCCGGATCCGGGGCGCTCCGAGGACAACATCCTGCCCGTCCTGGCGGAGGGCGACGAGCTGACCCTGGCCTGGCTCGACGGCCGACAGAAGTTCACCCAGCCGCCGCCGCGCTTCAAGCCCGCCAGCCTGGTCAAGGAGCTGGAGAAGAGCGGCATCGGTCGACCCTCGACCTACGCCGCCATCCTCTCCACCCTGATGGAACGCAACTACGTCGTCAGCGGAGCCAACCGCGCCCTGGTGCCCACGGAGTTGGGCCGCCTGGTGATCAAACTGCTGCTGGTCGGTTTTCCCAAGCTGCTCAAGGTCGATTTCACCGCCGAGATGGAGCGGGAGCTCGACGAGATCGCCCAGGGCGAGAAGGACTGGCGGGCCGTCCTGGACGAGTTCTATGAATCCTTCCGCCCCGAGCTC
>WJLX01000077.1 GCA_014728225.1 Candidatus Coatesbacteria bacterium
CTTGACATGCCTGTCGGGATTACTCTTTAAGCCATCTGCCACATCGCCTCCTTTACTTGTGGCATGATAGCATCCTGGTAACTCTCGTGACTACAAGATTATCACGATATATGATGATCCATAAGCGTTAAGGTATCCCTATCAATATAGCTCCAGTCGGTTTCCTGGGTGATGTAGGTGTTAAAGGCGTAGGCGTTATCAACGCTGGGCACGGTATTCCAGGTCACGGTGTCCGGTTCCCAGGCCTCGAGACACGTGACGAAAACCAGGGACAGAGGCAGGGTACCATACGCGCCCGCCGGGGTGGGGTAGAGCCCGAGGATTGCGGAGTTGATCTCGCAGTTATCGAACAACGCATCGTTGATACCGTCGAATTGGATCAGGCCCGCCTGAGTACCCGTAGGTTCGTAGTAGCCGATGTAGAGCTCACCACTCTCATAGTTATCGTCAGGTGATAAACTCCAGATAAACACGTCGCGGGCGCTGCCCGGACCTGGCTGCAGGACGACGCTGTCGGCGGCGGCGCCGCAGACCAGCAGGCCGAGCAGGATGACTGTGAGGAGAGGTTTCAAGGTTCAACTCCTTAGATGGTTCTTTAGCGTTTTGGTCGGTGAATTGTAGCGGGGGGTCGTTGTAACTCCGGTGTTTCCTGTCGCCGGTAGGGGGTACTGATTGGAAACCCGTTTCAATCAACTCGGTTACGCTAGCAACCGGCTGTCGAGGTTTCCCAAGAAAGCTTGATCCGCTCAAGCTCGAATTTAGCCGTCTTGTACGTTCAGGTCTGTGATGGCCATCACCTCTTTTGCCTTTCCACCATTCCTTCCCGCAGGCTATCCTGCCAGTCACGATCAAACCCCGAGATTTGTCTACGGCGCCGTCCACGCGGACGACGCCGTCGGTTGGTGCCGGTTTCCTGCTACTCCAGGGCCTTGATCTCCCCCCAGCTCGTCTCGACCACGGGAGAGCCGGAGTAATCGACGGTCAGCTTGGGCCGGTGGGATGGATCGGTGGTGTACTCGCCGGAGTGCGCCACCGCCCCGCAAGTACCCTGGCCGCCGACGATCCTGAGATAGAAACCGTGATTGGACTCACCGTTCTCCAGCCATTTTCGAACGATCTCGGTTACATCAACGGAAAACCAATCACCATCCGATGAGTAGGTGAACTCGACGAAGGGGAAGTTGCAATCGGGTCTGTTGTTCCAGGTGAGGGTTTCCTCGTCCCAGTCCTCGATTATCATCCAGATCTCGCAGTCTATCGGCGGGGCGCCCCACCCCCAGCCTTCTACGGGGCGTAGAGCCAGGAAGGCCTCACCGAGGATGCAGTCGTCGAAGCGTGGGTCGTCGAGTTCGTCGAAGCGCAGCAGGCTGTGCACACTGCCGGAGGTGTAGCCAAACTCCAGGTGATCTATCGAGTCGTAATTGGTATCCGGGTTCTGCTGCCAGATAAAGCTGTCGCAGCAATCGCCGGGCCCGGGCTGCAGGACCTCGACCTCGGCGCAGGCGGCGCCGGCGAGCAGGCAAAGCGGGATCAGGCACAAGCGTTTCATGGTTTTTCTCCCTTGGCTGCGGGTTAGCCCGCGCCGGGGCCTTGGTCCGCCGAGGTCACCGCTACTCCAGGGCCTTGATCTCCCCCCAGCTCGTCTCGACCACGGGAGAGCCGGAGTAGTCGACGGTCAGCTTGGGCCGGTGGGATGGATCGGTGGTGTACTCTCCATGATAGAAGCAGACGCCCATGAAGCCGGGATCGGAGGGAGGACCGAAGATCATGCCGTAGTTGTCCACGCCGTTTTCGACCCACTCGACGACGAAATCGGTGACATCGATCTCGATCCAGGTGGTGTCCTGGGTGATGTCGAAGTAGAACTCATCGAAGTAATCCGTGCTGGGGATAGTGTCCCAGGTTATCGTGGCCGGGTTCCAGGCTTCGGTTATCCTGCGGAAGACGACCTCCAGGGGGAGACTGCCCCAACCGCTGGAGTCATCGGGATACAGGGCCAGGGTGGCGCTGTTGATGGTGGCTCCATCGAACATGGCATCGTCGAGGCCGTCGAATTGGATCAGAGTCAGAACGAAGCCATTGTAGTAGCCGCCGTAGAGGGGCTCACCCTCGTAGTTGACGTCTGGATAGTACTGTTAGATATAAACGTCCTGGGCATCGGCGGGCCCGGGCTGCAGGACCTCGACCTCGGCGCAGGCGGCGCCGGCGAGCAGGCAAAGCGGGATCAGGCACAAGCGTTTCATGGTTTTTCTCCCTTGCTGCGGGTTAGCCCTTGCCGGGGCCTTGGTCCGCCGATGTCACCGCTACTCCAGGGCCTTGATCTCCCCCCAGCTCGTTTCGGACACGGCGGCCGGGGAATAGGTCAGGCGCAGCGCGGGACGGTAATAATAGTAGCCCGGCTCGTCGTATTCGCCCGAACAGCAGAGAACCGAGCAGTAGTGGTTTTCCTCGGGTCCCACACAGAAACTATGTTGTGTATGGCCCTCGATGATCCAGTCGTCGACGATTTCGAATACATCGACGATGATCCAGTCCTCGTCCGTGGTATAGGTGAAATCGATCGTGGGATACATGTCGTATTGCGGTTTATTGTTCCAGGTGACAGTGTCCTGGTCCCAGTCCCCGGTGATTTTGCGCACGAAGCAGTCCAGGGGCGGGCTGCCCGATCCTCCCCCTTCCTGCGGCATCAACCACAGGGCGGCATCCTGGAGGATGATGTCGTCGAAACGAGGATCGTCCAGCTCGTCGAAGCGCAGTAGGGCCAACCAGGTGTCCCATTCGCTGGTGCAACCGAACATCAGAGCGGTCCAGCTCCCCCAGTTCTGATCGGGAGCGTCCTCCAGGACCCAGGAGTCGCAGCAATCGCCGGGTCCGGGCTGCAGGACCTCGACCTCGGCGCAGGCGGCGCCGGCGAGTAGGCAGAGTAGAGTAACGACGAGACGTTTCATCGGATTATCTCCGGGTTGATGGCGTTTTTTGCAATCTGAGCTTGAAAAGAGCCAAGGATAGTGTACGAAAAGATACCGGTGAAGACAAGAGAAGCATTGGAAAACGATGATGAACGTGCGGCGGGTGGCGGCGGTTAAGCCAGGTGCGCATCGTTCGCTGCGGCGGGCGCCGGAAACGACGCCCGCCGTCGTTAGCTTTAATCCAGGGCCTTGATCTCCCCCCAACTGAGGTGCTCGATGCTGGTTTCCGGGGTGTAGCGGATCTGCAGGGCGGGACGCCAATCGGGATTGTCGCCGTACTCGCCGGAGTAGACCAGGGCGCCGCAGTAGTCGCTGCCCTGGGGTCCGAAGATGAAGCCGTGGTTGGGCTCGCCGTCCTCCAACCAGTTGCGGACGATCTCGGTGACGTCGACGTAGAGCCAGCCGGTGTCCGAAGTGTAGGTGAAGTCGAGGGTCGGATCGTCGTAGTCGGGCTGGTTGTTCCAGGTGACGGTTTCCTCGTCCCAGTCCTCGACGATCCGGCGCAGGTGGCAGTCCATCGGTGGGGTACCCCAACCGGCGTCGGTGATGGGCCGCAGGGCCAGGGTGGCCTCGTCGACCTCGCAGTCGTCGAAGCGGGGATCGTCGAGTTCAGCGAAGCGCAGCAGGGCCAGGACGAAACCCTCGTCGTAGCCGAAATCGAAGAAGTCCAGGTAGTCGTAGTTCGTCTCGGGCTCATTCTGCCAGATGAAGCTGTCGCAGCATTCGGCGGGACCGGGCTGCAGGACCTCGGTGACGGCGCAGGCGGCGGCGACGAGGCAGAGCAGGATCAGTGTCAAGTGTTTCATCTCTCCTCCTTCGGGGGTTTATATCTCCTCTGGGGCAAATTGCCCCTTTCACCCTCCAATCTAGCCCCTTGGGCCGCGAATAACTGTGACGGTCATCACTTGACGGCGAATAATGGACTCACCCTCCGCCGGTTGAAACCGATAACAACGCCGGGCGCCGGTGACAACCGGCGCCCGGCGAAGGGGGTGGGCCGGGCTAATCCAGGGCCTTGACGGCGCCCCAACTGGCCGTCTCGACGGCGCTGTCGGGCTCGTAGTAGATGATCAGCTTCGGCCGGTATTCGGGGTGGCTGGTGATCTCGCCGTTGCAGAAGGCATAGCCCACGTCTTTGTCAGTCGAGTTGGTGCCGAAGATCAGACCGTGGTTGGGGGCGTTGTCTTCGACCCATATGCTGACGAAAGTGGTAACGTCGATAAAGTGCCAATCGTTGTCATAGCTGAATGAGTAGGTCAGGGGCGTGCCCCAGTCCCGGACGGGACGACTGCTCCAGGTAATCGTCGCCGGGTCCCAGCTCTCGACGATCATGTAGAACGTAGCATCCAATGGGGGGTGCCCCAGGTTTTGGAGGAATCGGGATACAGGGCCAGGATGGCGCTGTTGATGGTGCAGTCGTCGAAGCGGGGATCGTCGAGTTCGGCGAAGCGGATCAGGGTGGGCATGAAGCCGGTCTCGTAGCCGCAGGCAAGCAGGTTGTCCTCGTAGTTGGTGTGGGGTTCGTGTTCCCAGATGAAGACATCTTCGGCTTCGCCGGGGCCGGGCTGCAGGGTTTCCTGGATGGCGTAGGTCAGGCCGGCGGTCAGGCAGAGGGTGATGAGGATCAGTTTCTTCATGGTCGTTTCCTTTCGCTCGACCGGGGGGGGCGGTCTCAAGACAAACTGTGGCTCTGCGACGTTTAGTCGCCGGCCTTGATGGCGCCCCAACTGGCCGTCTCGACGGCGGTCGGCTGGTACTCCAGAGTCAGGCGCGGCGCATGGGTGTCGTCCGCGTTCTCCCCGGAGCACAGGGTGGCGGTCCGATACTCCGTGCCTTCGTAGATCAGATAGATTCCGTTATTGGGGAGACCGTTCTCCAGCCACTCGACGGCATAGTCGGTGATGTCCACGCTCTGCCAGTAGCCGAAGTCCGGAATGGCGAACTGGATGTCGCTGCCCGCCAGCATTGAGGGGCGGTTGGACCAGGTGACGGTCGCCTCGTCCCAGTTATCCGTGACCAGCCAGCTTGACATGTCGATCAGCTCGGTGATGTGCTCGACGTAGAGCTCGAGTACGGCCGAGTTGACCGTTACGCCCTGATAGTCGTCGAGTTCAGTAAAGTGGATCAGGGAGCTGCGTTCTCCGCCGGCTTCGAGGGAGACCAGCAGCTCCTCTGCGGTGCCGAAGTTAGAGTTCGGGTCCGCTTCTTCGAGATAGGCATCCTGTGAGTCGGCACCCGTCGGTTGCAGGACGACCTGATCGGCGCCGCAGGCCGCCGCCAGCAGGACGAGAGCGGTTACAGTAAGCTGTTTCATCTTTCCTCCCGGGGGTGTTTTGCTAACCATCGGGGCCTTTCGCCCCCCGCATGCTTCAATATAGTTGCGGCCCGCGCTAATGTCTGTGAGTCGCATCACTTCTGATTGGATTGCGCTGTCATAATGCAGAATTCGGGTGGGGGAGGGCGGGGCTCGCCGGGCGGGGCCCCACCGGTCGAATCCGCCCGCGCCGGCGCGGGTAAAAGCGTCGACATTTCAAGCAATTAGTGGTAAAATGAAACTTCATTTACACCCGTTAAGCCGCCACTCCGGTCCCCGCCGATCACCCCCCTCCAGCGACCGCCAATGACCCTGCGCGAAGGCAAGATCACCAACGTCAACGTCGACGAGGAGATGCGTAAAAGCTACCTCTCCTACGCCATGAGCGTCATCGTCGGCCGGGCCATCCCCGAGGTGCGCGACGGACTCAAGCCCGTCCACCGCCGCCTGATCTACGCCATGCACGTCCTGGGGCTGGCGCCCAACAAGCCCCACCGCAAGAGCGCCCGCATCGTCGGCGACACCATGGGTAAGTACCACCCCCACGGCGAGCTGTCGATCTATGACACCCTGGTCGGGCTGGCCCAGGACTTCTCCACCCGCCACCCCCTCGTCGATCCCCAGGGGAACTTCGGCTCCCTCGACGGCGACGCCGCCGCGGCGATGCGTTACACCGAGGCCCGCCTGTCCAAGCTGGCCGCCGAGATGCTGCGGGACATCGACAAGGACACCGTCGGTTTCGTCCCCAACTACGACGAGAGCGAGAGCGAACCCCTCGTTCTGCCCACCCGGGTCCCCAACCTGCTGGTCAACGGCTCCACCGGCATCGCCGTCGGCATGGCCAGCCACATGGCGCCGCACAACCTGGGCGAGGTCTGCCGCGCCGTCGCCGCCTACATCGACAACCCCGAGATCACCGTCGGCGAGCTGCTGGAATACATTCCCGGTCCCGATTTCCCCACCGGCGGCGTGATCCTCGGTCGCGAGGGCATTCGCGAGGCCTACGCCACCGGCCGGGGCAAGCTGACCGTCCGCGGCCGCGCCGTCATCGAAGAGTACAAGAAGGACCGCCAGCGGATCGTCATCAGCGAGATCCCCTACCAGGTAAACAAGAGCCGCCTGGTGACCCAGATCGCCAAGCTGATCAACGACAAGAACATCGAAGGCGTCAGCGACCTGCGTGACGAAAGCGACCGCCGGGGCCTGCGCGTGGTCATCGAACTCAAGAAGGGCGCCGTCGGCCAGGTCATTCTCAACAAGCTCTACCGCCACACCCAGCT
Organism: Candidatus Coatesbacteria bacterium; assembly: GCA_014728225.1. Taxonomy (NCBI): domain Bacteria; phylum Candidatus Coatesiibacteriota; species Candidatus Coatesiibacteriota bacterium. The sequence goes on from WJLX01000077.1 coordinate 6,564, forward strand.
CCAGGGCACCTTCGGCGTCATCAATCTGGCCCTCGTCGACAACGAACCCCGCTACCTGACCCTGCCCGAGCTGATCAGGTACTTCGTCGAGCACCGCGTCGACGTCGTCGAACGCCGCAGCCGCTTCGAGCTGGACAAGGCCCAGCGCCGGGCCCATATCGTCGAAGGGCTGATGCTGGCCCTCGACGATATCGACAGCATCGTCAAGCTGCTGCGCGCCTCGCCCGACACCGCCGCGGCCGCCAACGCCCTGATAACCAAGTGGAGCCTCTCCGAGGCCCAGGCCAAGGCCATCCTCGAGATGCGCCTCTCCCGCCTGGTGGCCCTGGAGCGCGAGAAGCTGGCCGACGAGTACCAGAAGCTGCGTGAGCAGATCGCCTACCTCGAGGAGCTCCTCGGCGACCGGGGCAAGGTGCTGGAGGTCATCCGCGAGGAAACGGCGGAAGTCGCCGCCGCCCACGCCGACGAACGCCGCACCGCCATCGTCGAGGACGAGGGCGAGATCGACATCACCGACCTGATCGCCGACGAATCCACCGTCGTCGCCATCACCCACCAGGGCTACATCAAGCGCCTGCCGCCGGACACCTACCGCGCTCAGGGTCGCGGCGGCCGCGGCGTCACCGGCTTCTCCACCAAGGACGAGGACTTCGTCGAGAGCCTCTTCGTCGCCCAAACCCACGACCATCTGCTCTGCTTCACCACCGCAGGACGTTGCTACTGGCTCAAGGTCTATCGGATCCCCGAGGCTTCCCGCGTCGCCCGGGGCACCTACATCGCCAACCTGCTGCAATTGCGCGACGAGGAGCGCATCACCGCCGTCGTACCCGTCCGCGACCTCGAAGAGCCCGAACGCTACCTGGTGATGGCCACCGCCCGGGGCAAAGTCAAGCGCACCGCGCTGATCGACTTCTCCAACCCCCGACGCGACGGCATCATCGCCGTCAGCCTGGCCTCAGACGACCGCCTGATCGGCGTCCGCCTCACCAACGGCAAACGCGAAATCCTGCTGGCCACCAGCTACGGCCGGGCCATCCGCTTCGACGAGGACCAGGTCCGCTGCATGGGCCGTAACGCCCAGGGCGTCATCGGTGTCCGCCTGGAAAACGACGACGACTACGTCATCGGCATGATCACCGTCGACCCCGGCGCCAGCGTCGGCCACGTCCTGACCGCCACCGACAAGGGCTACGGCAAACGTACACCCCTCGGCGAGTACTCGACCAAGAACCGCGGAGGCAAAGGCCTGATCAATATCCGCACCACGCCGCGTATCGGCAAGGCCGTCTCGATGCGCTACGTCGCCGACGGCGAAGAGCTGCTGCTGATCAGCGAACACGGCATGGTCATCCGTATCTCCGCCGCCGCCGTCTCCGCCCAGGGCCGCAATACCCAGGGGGTGCGACTGATGCGCCTCGAAGAGGGCGACACCCTCTCCGCCGTGGCCCTGCTGGCCGAGGAATCCGTGCAGTCCGCTGACGACGGCGACGTCGTCAAGGACCACGAGGACCAAGACTAGACGACGCCACCGGCGGATGCAACATAGCGAGGTCGGCTCCCCCGGGAGCCGACCATTTTTATACTAAAGCCCAAGCCTCCGACCCAGCGTCAAGAAACACCGCCCGGCGCCGGGGCCCTTGAAAAACAGCCACGACGATGGCGCGAAAACCCCTAACCAGCAGGGGCCGGAACTGGCACGGTTTTTGCATCTCGGCGACCGTTACCGACGATGATAACGGTTCGCCTCCGCAAAAACCGTGCCAGTTCCGGCCCCGGCGAGGCAGCGACGCCCTCGGGGCGGCCGGAGGCTGTTTTTCAAGGGCCCCTTGGGCGGTTGTTGGTGTCGGGAGGTTGAGTACGGGTAAAGAACCCAACCGCCGTGGGGGTTGGGTTTGGATGATGAAGGTATTGTGCGTTGCGTTTAGACGCCGGGCTCGGGCAGGAAGAAGCGGGCGGGATTGAGGTTGCGGCCGCCCTTGATGACCTCGTAGTGCAGCTTGGGGCCGAAGGTCCTCCCGGTGTTGCCGACGGTGGCGATGGGCTGGGCCCGGGTGACCTGCTGGCCGGGCTGGACGTAGACCCGTTGCAGGTGGGTGTAGACGGTGCGGTAGTAGCCGCCGTGGTCGATGATCAGCTTGAGGCCGAAGTTGCCTTCGTGCTCGGCTGAGACGACGGTGCCGTCTGCCGGGGCCAGTACGGGCGTGCCCAGGGGGGCGGTGATGGCGATTCCGCGATGGAAATAGGTCCGGCCGGTGTACTCGCTGAGGCGGTTGCCGAAGCCGGCGGTGACGTAGCAATCCTCACCGGCCACGGGACGCAGGGAGGGGGTGAAGCGAACCAGGGCGGGATCGGTCTCCAGATTGGCTTCGATGGCCGTCAATCCTTCGGCCAGGTGGCGGGCGCGTTCTACGAGGCGGCCGATGGCCTGGCGTCCGGCGGCGCCGCCCTCGCGCACCGCTTCCAGGGGTAGGCTGCTTTCGAAGGCCTGTTCCAGGGCTTCGAGGATGTCCGGGCTCTGCAGGTCGACGTTGGGGTTGATTTCCTGGAGGCGTTCGATCAGCTCGTCGAGGCTGGCGACCTCGTTTTCGAGTTTGTTGATCTGTTCCTGGAACATCGCCAGTTGCTCCTGCTGGTCGACGGTGCGCTCACGCAGGGTCAGCAGGCGTTGTTCATCGACGGCCTGCTGGGCGAAGCGGATGCCCAGCACGACCAGGGTGGTGATGATCGCCGCGGCGACCAGCCCGATCAGCAGGAGCAGCCAGTAGGGCAGGTGGCGGTCGCGCACCTGACCTTCGGAGTGGGGGACGATCTTGACGGTGATCCCCCGGCGGCTCATCAGCCAGCGTCCCAGTTTACCCATGTTCGGCCGGACCTCCCGGGCGGACGGCCTGGAGCGTGAAGGGTCGCTCCGCGTACTCGTTTACGGCGCCTAGCTGCGGGCTTTCTGCACGATCAACTCGCCGTTGCGCAGCAGGACGCGCAGTTTGGGGTTGCGATCCGCCGTTCCGCTGTAGAGTCGCGTCGTCGCCGGCACCAGCACGCGGCGCTGGAAGGTGTTCTTGAGGTAGTTGGCACCGAAGTTGGCCGAGTAGCCCCATTGGGCCACCAGTCTCAGGGCCTGGTCGGTGACCTCGAGGCTGACGCCGTTGTCGGCGAGAATCTGTTGGGCGTGGGGCAGCAGTTTTTCCTTGAGGATCCGGTAGCAGTCGTCCTCGGTAAGTTGGCGGAAGAAGATCACGGCGTCGATGTGGTTGAGGAAGGGTGCGCCGAGGTGCTTCTCCAGCTCCAGACGGATGCGGTCCGGATCGCGCTCGGAGCCGCCCTCGCCGCCGTAGCCCACCGCCTCGGAGTTCTTGAACAGGTCGCGGAAGGCCGTCATGATGATGGTGGCGTCGGAGAAGTGGACGGGCTTGCCCTGCATGTCAACGTTCCAGCCCTGGGTGATGACCTTCTGGATCCATTCCCGGGTACGCAGGGCGGCCTTGTCGACGTTATCCAGCAGGATCACGCCGTTGGGCAGTTGTCGGACCAGATTGACCAGGCTGGGGCCGTCGCCGGCCAGGCGGGCCAGCTCCGTTTCCTGGTCGCCCAGGCCGAACTGCAGATCGATCAGGGCGGTCTCGCTGCCGAAGAAGAACTCGGCCAGGGTGGAGGCCATCTTGCTCTTGCCGCTGCCCGCCGGGCCGATGAACAGCAGGACGCCGTCGGGTCGCTTGGCCGAGATGTCGAACTTGCTTTTGGTGTAGCGGATGACGCCGGCGATGGTCTCGACGGCTTCTTCCTGCCCGATGACCCGCTCGTTGAGGTAATCCTCGAGGCGGCGGAACTTCTCCCGCATGTCGGCGGTGATCCCGGGGGAATCGATGCCGGTCATCTCGGCGATGGTCTCCTCGACCTCGGCCATGCGCACCTGGGGGGTGTGGTCGGTGCCGCCGCGCAGCAGGTAGGTTCGCGCCGCGGCCTGATCGAGCACGTCGATGGCCGCGTCGGGGAAGCGGCGGTTCTTGAGGTAGGTTCCGGCCAGGCGGATGCTGCCCTGGATGGCGGCCCGGGTGATCTTGACGTCGTGGTGCTCCTCCAGCTCGGCCGCCGACTCCTCGAGCATCGTCAGCGCCGCCTCCTCGTCGGGTTCCTGGACCCGCAGCAGGGTGAAGCGCCGACCCAGGGCCGGATCGCTCTCCACGTAGTTGAAGTAGCCCAGGGTGCTGGTGGCGGCGATGACCGTGGTCTTGGGATGGACGATCAGGCCCTTGACGACGTTGGCCAGGGCGGCGTTGAACTTGCCGCTCTCGTCGATGACGTAACGGTGGATGTCCTCGAGGTAGAGGACGGTCTTGCCGTCGGAGGTCTCGCGGCGCAGCTTCTCGACGCGCTCGCTGAAGGCCTCCAGGTTGTTGACCCCGGCGAACATCCGGTCGGGGTGGATGTAGAAGATGCGCAGGTCCCCGAGCCGTTCGGGGACGTCACCCTCGGCCAGGCGGATGGTGAACTGCTGGACGATGGTGTCCTTGCCGACCCCCGGTGGGCCGATCAGCAGGGGGTTGCGCTTGACCTTGTGCAGCAGGATCTCGGTCAGCCGGTTGGTCTCATCCTCGCGTCCGACCCGCCTGGGCAGCTCGCCCTTCTCGGCCAGGGCGCTCCAGTCGTCGCCGATCTGGCTGAGGATCGAGTTGGCCCGCTCCAGGGCGGCGATGAACTTCTGCGTCAGGATGTCGCGATCGATCCCCGCCTTGTTGAAGAAGGCCGCGATTTCCTCGCCGCCGCCCTTGACCGTGGCCACGAACAGGTGGTCGATGTTGACGCTGTCGGACTGTTGGGACTGAGCCAGGGCGTAGGAGGCGCTGAGCACCTCGCGGGTGCCCTGGGAAAGCTGGAGCTCCCGGGCGCCGGGGTCCTCCTCGGGGGCGTCGGCGATCAGCTCGTTCTGGGCCAGGCCGGCCAGGGCGACGACGTCCAGGCCGATACGGCTCAGGCTGGTCTTTTCGTTGATCAGCAGGGCGGCCATCAACTGGCGCGGCTCGAGTTCGGCTTCGAGGGGCACGAAACGCGCCGCCTGTTGCAGGGCGGCCTGGGCGGAATCGGCCAGGGGGATCTGGTTCAAAGCGCTCCTTTGGGCGTGATTGCTCGCTGCAGTAATAAACGGTAGCGGCGTTCGTCAACTTCCGGATGATCCGGCCGCGGCGGCGCCGTCGAGCCAGACGGCCTCGACCCGGGAGCGGATGTCGAGGGGGTCGCCGGCGAAGAGCACCAGATCGGCGCGTTTACCGACTTCGATCGAGCCCAATTCATCCTCCAGGCCCAGCAGGCGCGCCGGGTTGAGGGTGATCGCCCGCAGGGCGACCTCCTCGGGCAGGCCGTGGGCCACGCAGACGGCGGCGTTGTTGGTCAACCACTGGACGCCCCAGGTGGCGTCGGTCTGGATGCACAGCTCGACCCCGGCCCGGTGCAGTTTGGCGGCGTTGGCCAGATTGAGCCCCAGCAGTTCGGCCTTGTAGCGCATCTCGATGAAGTGGGGTCCGACGACACAGGTCGTTCCCGCGGCGGCCAGCTCCCCGGCCACCTTGTAGCCCTCGGTGCAGTGCTCGATGGACATCCGCAGGCCGAACTCCTCGGCCACCCGCAGGGCGGTGAGGATGTCGTCGGCCCGGTGGGCGTGGCAGCGGGCGATCAGCTCGCCGCGGAGCACCGGCTGCAGGGCCTCGTGCTTGAGATCAACCTCGAAGGGCGGCAGGGGTTCGCGTTTATCGGCGGGCTTCCGTTTCATCGCCGCGGCCTTGTCGGTGTGATGGGCCCGCTTGGCGCCGTAGTTCTTGGCGGCCTGCAGGGCGCTCCGCAGCACCGCCGCGTTGGCCATCCGCGTCGAGGGCCGTTTCTTCTGCTCGCCGTAAACGCCCTTGGGATTGAAGCCCAGGGCCATCTTCATCCCCACGGGATGGCTGAGCAGCATCTCCTCGACGGTGCGCCCCCGGGTGCGGATCGCCGCCCCGGTGCCGCCGATGACGTTGGCCGAACCCGGCAGGGTGCAGACCGTGGTCACCCCGGCGGCCAGTACGTCGGGGAAGGCCACGGCGTGGGGGTTGAGGGCATCGATGACCCGCAGGTCCGGTGTCACCGGGTCCGTCGTCTCGTTGCCGTCCCAGTTATCCTCGCCCTGGGCCTCGTTGAAGACGCCGATATGGGCGTGGGCGTCGATCAGTCCCGGCGTGAGCTGCAGACCCCGAGCCTCGATCCGCTCCGCTCCGTCGGGTATGCTCACACGGTCCTCGGGTCCGACCTCGAGGATGCGCCCAGCGGAGATGACCACGACGCCGGGCTCGATGACCGGACCGGCCACCGTGTGCACCGTGGCGCCTATAATGGCGGTGGTTTTTTCCATGGGGTTCCTTTTCTCCTCTCAAACTCGTCGATAACGGGCACCATGATACCAGTTCGGGCCGGAAAAGGACAAGACCTTCAGCTTGCCCGACGGACCGGCGCTGCTGGATCGGGAGAAAAGTCGCGCATGAGCTGGACCGCCCGCGAGACCTCAGCCGAACCCGATCGCCGGGTCCCGCTGGACCGACCCGGCGTTGGCGGGTTTCTTGCCGAGTCCCGGGCTGGATCGTCCAGGGGGGCGGGTCCGCCCTGCAGCAAGAAACGTGTCGACGTCTCCCCGCCGGGCGGCCGCGGGGTCTCGACGGAGCGCAACCCGGTTCGGCGGAGGCCTCCGCGCATCGATTCCAACTCCCTCGTCAGCGCTGAGCAAGCGGTACCTCGCCAAGCATGACCCAAGCTGCTGACTCAAGCTGCAAACCAGATTGAAATAATGTCGAATGCGGGATACAATTAGTGACGTAGATTCCCCCATGTTGTAAAAAAGCACGTCTATTCCCGAATACCTGGAGAGGTGTGATGATGAACAAGCTGCTTGTCGCGTTGCTTCTGGTGCCGAGCGCCATGCTGATGGCGGAGACGGTCATGTTGAGGCCGGGACCGGATGATTGTATCGATACCTTTATCTGGGAGACTTTCCCTGATGCAAACTATGATGTTTATGACTATTTTTGCAGCGGCTACAGCGAGGGATATGTATTATCCCTGAGGGATACCTTAACGCTCATGGATCATCATATATCGTGATAATCTTGTAGTCATGAGAGTTACCAGGATGCTATCATGCCACAAGTAAAGGAGGCGCTGTGGCCGCCGGATCAAAGAGTAATCCCGACAGGCACGTCACGTGTGCGAAGTGTAACTATCGCTATCACAACATTTTAGGTGACGGGGGCGGATGTGCAAGCGCCGTAGAACAGCGCGAGTTGATCGCCGCGCTGTTGTGGCTTGAAGCAACCGCGGCCCGAGCGGCCAAAAAGTCGGCGTCCATCCCAATACGCTCGCCAAGTATTATCGTATCATTGGCGAGCGTATCGCCGCCGATCGGGAGGCCGAGCTGGGCTCGAGCTTCTAC
>WJLX01000078.1 GCA_014728225.1 Candidatus Coatesbacteria bacterium
CGGTCCGCTCCGGCGGCGTCACGCTTCTTGCAGCGCCCCGGCCGCCCGTCGGCGTCCGGGGCGGCAACAAGCGCGCCGCCGCCTTGGGTTGTCGTGTTTTCTCAGTCCCGGCGGTGGGTGAACAGGCCGCGGGCGATCAGCCAGACCCCGGTGGTGGCGCCGGTGAAGCCGAGGAGGATCAGCAGGAAGCCCAGGGCGCCGAGGAAGTTGGCGAAGCTGGCGATCAACAGGGCTCCCAGACCACCCAGGCCGAGGCCCAGGGTCAGCGGCGGGCCGAGGATGAGGGCCAGGGCCTTGAGCGGAGCGGGTTTCCGGCCCTCGAAGGCCTGCAGCACGGCCATGAAGGCGTTGAAGCCCAGGTAGATGACGGGGAGCAGAACGAGGAACAGCAGGCACTCGGCGTAGGTGCCGATCCGGCCGAGTTCGAGCAGCAAGTTCCAGGGATCGATGCTGAAGGCCAGGCGCTCCAGGGAGCCCAGGGTTTCGGCGAAGCCGCCGGTGAACCAACTGGTCACCCAGGGCAGGCCGAGGTACAGCCAGGCCAGCAGCAGGGCCTTGAGCAGGAAGACGCCGAGGTCGCGGGGCTTGAGGGGGTGGGGCTCGTAATCAACTATTCCCAGGGCCCCGGCGGGGTGGCCGAAGAGCAGCAGGCCGCTCAGGGCGCCGACGGCGACGCCGAGCCAACGGACGAGGTCGCCGCTGGGCAGGGCCGCCGCCGGGGCGGCCAGCAGGAACCAGGCTCCCAGTCCGGTCAGGGCGGCGCCGAGGAGGCCCAGCGGGGGGATGAAGCCGGCCCAAGCGTTACCTTGATTGGAGTGGTATGTCGGGTCCTCGTTCATGATTCTACTCCCGGGCTGGGCTTCGGCGGGTTGGACGAGGCGGCCGGTGTGCACGGCCCGGGCCTCGTGGCAACGCACCCGGTCGGTAAGCCAGATCTACCCCCGCCGCAGCTCCATCCGCCGGCAGGTCAAGGGGCGGCAGTTGTCCTCGATCCGCTGCGGCGGCGGGCGGCGATCTGATCGGCGTTCATCGCGCCGGCTGGGTGGATTCCGACTCTACAGTATACCATCCGAGCTTATTTTATCCTCAGTCCGTCCTTCTTGTCCAGCGGTGACCGGGCGGGGTAAGGGAACGGGAACGGCGCCCGCCGTTCCCGTAAAGGATAAGGGATACCTTAACGCTTATGGATCATCATATATTGTGATTGTCTTGTAGTTACGAGAGTTACCAGGATACTATCCTGCCACAAGTAAAGGCGGCGCTGTGGCCGCCGGCTCAAAGGGTAATCCCGCCAGGCGCGTCAAGTGTGCGAAGCGCAACTACCGCTATCACTAAGGTTAGGCGACGGGCGGCGGATGTGCGAGCGCCGTAGAACAGCGCGAGTTGATCGCCGCGCTGTTGTGGCTTGAACTAACCGCGGTCCGAGCGGCCAACAAGGTCGGCGTCCATCCCAACACATTCGGCAAGTACTAGCGTATCGTCGCCGATCGGGAGGCCGAGCTGGACTCGAGCGTCTACTCCGACGGTTCGAAGGTCTGTAACTAGCCGTCACTCAATGGATTACATCACAAGCGCATCAACCCTGGCAAGGCCCTGGTCAATGGCAGGGTGCATATCAAGGGCCTCGAGAGCTTCCGGGGCTACGCCAAACACCGCCTAATATCCGACCACGGCGTCTTAAAGCGCACCTTCAGGCTCTTTATCAGGGAAGGGTCGTTCAGCTTCAACCAAAGAATCGATCCCGGCAGGCTAGACTACTCCAACAACAGCCTGATTGGTCCATGATCGTGTGTGATCCCAAGGATAATCGAGTCCGGGAGTGGTCATTCCAGCGTCGGCGTAGGATCCTCGATCTCGGCCTCGGTCTGATCGGCGTAGGCGTCGAGCTCGGCGACCAGCTCGGAGTCGATGAACACTCGGGTTTGGTTGCGCAGTTCGTCCATGTAGGCCAGCAGGGTCTCGCGGATAATCTCGCTTTCGGCCTTGTCCTTGAGGCGATCGAAGCCGACACCGCCGGGTTCGAGGTAATCGCCCTCCTCGACGCGGTCCTTGACCACGATCACGGCGTAGCGCAGTCCGCCGGCGACGCGGTAGGGGATGACCTCGGAGACGGTGTCCAGGGGCAGCTCCCAGGCCGCTTGCCAGATCTCGGGCTTGAGCCGGGTCTCGTTGAGGTAGCCCCGATCACCGCCCTGGGCCTGACTGGCTCCCAGGCTCCAGAGCTGGGCCTGCTCGCGGAAGTTGGAGCCGTCGGCAGCCAGCTTGTCCCGGATCAGCATCTCGGCGGACTCCCGGTCCTCACGCTCGATGATCCAGAGCCAGACCTGGGGCTCCCGGGAGCGGTACTCTTCCTGGTGCTCCTCGTAGTAGGCGACGGCGTCGGCTTCGGTCACCACGGGCAGCTCGTTGATGACCTCGCGCTCGATCAGCTCCTGGCGCAGGATACGCGTGGCGTAGCGCTCGATCTGCCAGGCGATGTCGGGTTCCTTGTTGATCCCCAGGCGCACGGCCTCCTGGCGGGCCAACTGGTCGTTGATCCAGTCGTTGACCACGCTCTCCATCGAGGGGAAGTAGAGACTGGCCTGACGGGCCTCGATCTGCAGTTGTTGGGCGCGTTGTCGGGTCAGGACGGTGTCGCCGACCCGGGCGACGACGGCCTCGCCGTGGGTCAGGTCGGTCCGTTCACCACCGCAGCCGGTCAGCAGGACGGCGCCGAGGAGACAGCTGAACAGGATGCAGCGCAAGTATCGTTGGGTCATCGCTCAGTCGCTTTTGTTGGAGGGGGTGGAGGTTGGAGGGTCGATTTCGGGGTTGCGGCGGCTCAGTTCTACGGCCCGGGCGTGCTCCCCCGGGGTCAGGCCGCCGGCGGCGACCTCCAGGCCCAGTTCGGCGGCCAGCTCGGCGGCCAGGCGTTCGACAAAACGGCTACGTGAAGCCCCGGGAATGAGTTCCAGCACGGCGACGGGCTCGCCGACCTCGGCGGCTCCGGGGATCAGCTCATCGAGCAGTCCCGGGGGCTGGGGCTCCCAGACAATCGATGAGTGGTGGAGCAGGGCGTCGACGCCGCCGGGCGGGGCTTTGCGCCGCCGCTGGGCGCTGCCGGCGATCTTGACGCCGTCGACGCCGACATCGCATTCGGTCAGGCGGGCGAAGCAGTCGTAACCCGGCCGCAGGCGCCGGGGCAGGGGGGCGGCCTTGGAGCCCACTTCGGCCGCGACGCCGAGTTCGGCCAGGGCCGCGGCCTGGGCCGCTGAGACGGCGCGGTAGCTTTCCCGCACCCCGCGGGGCAGTAGCTGTTGGGGGGCCACCAGGCAGCCGGTGACGTCGCCGTAATGGAAGACGGCGCCCCCGCCGGTTATTCGACGGACGACCTCGACCCCGCGGCGGCGGCAGGCCGCCCGGTCGACCATCGCCGCGGGCTGGAAGTGGCCGAGGGTGATCCCCGGCGGCTCCCAGGTGTAGAGGCGCAGGGTCGGCGGGGCCGTCCCGGCCAGCACGGCCTCGAACAGCGCCTCGTCGACGGCCATGTTCCAGGCCGCCTCCCGGGGTTCATCGATGAGCAGTCGCAGACGGGACACGCGCTAACCCGGGGGCCAGTTGAGCGCCCGGCCGCCCAGCAGGTGGACGTGGAGGTGATCGACACTCTGGCCGCCGTCGCGGCCCTGGTTGATCACCAGCCGATAGCCGTCTTCCTCCAGACCCAACTCCCGGGCCAGCACCACGGTCCGGGCCAGCAGGCGACCGAGGAGTTCGGGGCGCTCGGCGGTTTCGGCGACGCCGCCGATGTGCTCCCGAGGGATGACCAGCACGTGGGTCGGCGCCTTGGGGTTGATGTCGCTGAAGGCGTAGAACTCGTCGTCGGTGTGGATCTCCTCGGAGGGGATCTCGCCGGCGACGATCTTGCAGAAGATGCAGTCGGTCAAAATTACTCCAGTGGGTTGAAGGGGAGTCCCGCAGGTGATCAGTGATACTCCTCCAAGGCTCCCAGGCCGATCAGGGCGGCGACGACGGCGGTGACGCCGGCTACCTCGCTGCGCAGCAGGCGCTCGCCCAGGCTGGCCTCCAGGCAGCCGTGCTCCAGGGCGGCCTCGCGCTCGGCGGGGGAGAAATCGCCCTCGGGTCCGATCAGCAGGGCCAGCCGGTCGCCCTCCCCGAGCTGCAAGCCCTCGACGAGGCGGTCCAGGCCCGGCGCCCCGCGACGGGGGGTCAGCATGACCTTGTGGTTACAGGCGCCGCAACGCAGGGCGACGGCGGTGTCCACCGGGGCGCCGACCAGGGGCGTCACGCTGCGTTCGCTGACCTTGGTCTCCTCCCAGGCGATGCGCTGCCAGCGGGAGAGGTACTCGGGCAGCCGCTCGCGGTTGGGTCGGGCGACGCTGCGCTCGCAGAGCAACGGGATGACGGCGGAGACGCCCAACTGGACGGCCATCGCCAGGGCCGTCTCGAAGCGGCGGTGCTTGATCAGGGCCTGATAGAGGATGATTCGGCGGGTCAGCTCCCCCAGGTCGCGCGCCGTCTCCTCGAGATCCACCGCCAGGCCGTGGGCGGTCAGCTTGGCGATGGTCCCCCTGGCGGTCAGGCCGCGGCCGTCAACGAGGGCCAGGCCGTCGCCGGGGCGCAGGCGGCGCACCCGCAGGGCGTGATGAGCCTCGGTGCCCTCGAGCTCGATCCGCTGACCGGCCGTCAACGGGCCCTCGTAGCGGAAACGGGGCAGGAAGGCGAAGCGCTCTTGGATATCGGGCATGGGCCTCCGGGTGCTAGAGCTGTTCCCGGCGTTCGTCGGCCCGTCGCGCGCCGGCGGGATCGCCGTTGGCGTGGTAGGCCGCGCTCAGGTTACGGTAGGCCAGGGCCAGGGCCTCGTCGGCGACGCCGTCGCCGCCCTCGGGCCGGAGCTTGACGGCGCGTTCGAGGACGGCGATGGCCCGGGGATAATCCCCGGCGCGGATGCAGAACAGACCCAGGTTGTTGTGCCCCCAGAAGCTGTCCGGTCGCAGGGCGATGTAGTTTTCCCCGGCGGCGACGGCGTGCTTCCAGTCCTCGAGTTCGGCGTAGAGTTCGGCCAGCTCGAAATAGGCCCGGGCGTTCTCGTCGCAGCCGTTGAGGGCGGCCAGGTAGTAGTCGACGGCCTCGACGGTCTCACCGGCGGCCCGGGCGCTCTCGGCGGCGTCCAGGGCGGCCGCCGTCGACAGCCCGGCGGTCAGCTCCGGGTCGGGCTCGGGCAGCGCGAGGGTCCGCGGCGGGGCGGGTTCGCCGTTGCCCGGCGGCGCGACGTCCAGGGTCAGGAAGGAACCGAAGACGTAGCCCGTCTCCCCGGCGGCGGTGCGCACCTCGTACCAGGGCGCCTGGACACCCTCGTACTCGTCCAGGGGACCGGTTTCGATGATCTCGACACGGGCGCGGGCGGGCAACTGGCGCAGCACGGCGGCCTGGGTGTTCGGCTCGGCGCGCAGGTTGAGCGGTCCGTCCTCGACCTCGGCGTAGCGCTCGGCGACGGGGGGCGCCGTATCCGCCGGGGCCTCGCTCAGGTCGAGGGTGCCGTCGGCGGTGGTCCCGCCGTCACCGCCGTCGCAGGACAACGGCGCCAGCGCGGCGAGCAGTAGCGGCAGCAAACGCAGCGGGCGCATCAGGCGTCCTCCCCCGGTGGGCTCTCCTCACGGATGACGGCGGTCATCTGGTCGAAGATCAGACCGTTGCAGGCCAGGACCTCCAGACCGAAGGGGTCGTAACCCCGGCCGGAGAAGTCGCTGATCACCCCGCCGGCCTCGGTGATGAAGGAGGCCGCCGCCGTGGTGTCCCAGGGGTAGAGCTTGAGCTCCCAGAAGCCGTCGAAGCGCCCGCAGGCGACGTAACACAGGTCCAGGGCCGCCGAGCCCATCCGGCGCAGGGCCTGGGTGCAGTAGCTGAAGCGGGTGAAGTTGTCCAGGTTGTTGTTGCTGCTGGTGGCCAGGTCGTAGGGGAAGCCCGTGGCCAGCAGGGCTCGTCGCAGCTCGACCTGGCGGGAAACCCGGATCGGTTCCTCGTTGAGGAAGGCGCCCAGACCGCGGCCGCCGTGGAACATCTCGTCGCGCAGGGGATCGTAGACGGCGCCGACGGCGGGACGACCCTCGACCAGCAGGCCCACCGAAACGCAGAACACGGGCAGGCCGTGGGCGTAGTTGGTGGTCCCGTCGAGGGGGTCGATGACCCAGAGATAGGGTGGGCAGGGATCGGGCCGGGGAACCCGGCCGCCGGCGGTCTCCTCGGCCAGGACCTCATGGCCGGGAAAGCGCTGCGCCAGCAGCTCGAGAACCAGCTCCTCGGAGGCGTGATCGGCGTCGGTGACCAGATCGATCCGGCCCTTGTAGTCCACGCTGCGGGGTTCATCGAAGAGCCGGCGCAGTAGCTTGCCGGCCCGGCGGGCGATATCGACGGCTTCGGCGGCCAGCGGGGCGGCGGCGTCGCGGCTCAGCGGCGGGTGTTGGTCGTTCATCGTCGCTCGGTGGTCAGTACCGCTCTTGTCGGTTAACGGGCTCTCTTGTCCGACGGTTCCGACGGTAAGGGTGGGTGTTGGATTCGACCGCCCCCCGCTCGATGTAAAACGAACTCGCCCCGCGGGGCGGGTTGTCCACGAGCTGATGAAACTGAAAGGGACTGGGAGGAACGGTGGCGGCGCAGCCGTCGCTAATCCAATCCCGGCGGCGGTTCGGCGGCCGCCAGACGGCGGGAGCCGGCGACATCGAGACGAACCTGGGGATCGCGCCAGGAACCGCTGATGCGGAAGGGCTTGGCTCCCCAGCCCGAGTCGGTGCGGAACACCAGGACGCCGCGTTCGAGCATCCGCGCGCTCAATTCCGGGGGCAATTCGACGGTGCCGACGAGGTCCAGAGGACCGTCCCAACGGGCGCTGGCAGCGGGGTCGAGGTTAACACGCAGGTCGGGTGTCGTCAAGGTGATAGCGATGTCGCCGGCGTCGCCCAGCGCGGTGTTCCAACCGAGGATCAACCGGGCGTCGGCGATGTCCGGCGGGTCGGCGCCGGTATCGCACCAGCGCCAGAGAGCGGCCAGGGGCGGCGGTAGGGTTGACAGCGTCAGGTCCTCGACGACCAGTTGCAAATCGAGAGCGGCGACGGCGGAATCGACCCAGCGCAGCTCCAGGCCGCCCCGGCAAACGCCGGAGCGGGGTTCCAGCCCCGGAGTGTCGAAGCCGAAGGCGTTGAACAGCTCGGCGGGCAGGCCCCGCCAGGCGGCGCTGATACGTCGGCCCGTCGTACCGGCTCGCCAGTTCAGCTCGGCGGAACCGTCCGCTCGATTCAGGGTGAGAACGGCGCGGATATCGTCGCCGCCGCAAACCACCTCACCCTCAATATCCCCCAGGGTCCGCCCGTCCCAACGGGCGGCGGTGGATTCCACGGCAACGGTCAAGGGAGTGTGAGACGCCAGCAGCTCGGTGTACAACGAACCGAACGCTCTTTGCAGTTCAGCGCCCCAGAAGGCCAGTCCGTCAAGGGCGGCCCGCAGGTCGAGATCGGCGCCGACTAGACTAATCCCGTCGGCGGCGGCCTCGTAGTCGACGACACCGCCGCCCAGGTCCAGGCTGCCGCTGCCCTCGAGGCTTCCTGCCGGAGCCTTCAGCGAGCCGTCGAGGGCCAGGCCGGGGCCGTCGGCCAGTCGCAACTCGACGCCGCGGGCCGCGATAACCGGCGCCGGCGGCGTCCCCGGTGCGATTTCCAGACTCAACCCCAGCCGACCAGCCCCCGACGAGCCGAGGGGCAACAACGAGCGGGCGGCCGCGGCGACGTCCAGCTCCAGCTCGAGGTCGGCCCGGCTAAGTCCGGCGGCGTCACCGGCGAGATAACCGTGCCGGCCCAGCTCGAGCAGCCAGGCCGGGCCGTCCGCCGTCAGGCGCAACGACGGCAAACGGTAATACCCCGGTGCGCCGGGGCGCCGCAGCTCCAGAGCGGCAGCGGTTACACGCCAGCGATCCTCGCTCGGCCTGCCCCGGACCGCCAACCCGCCCCGGCCCTCGAAGGGGTAGTCGCCGAACAGGGAACGCAGTTCGGTAAACTCCACCGCGGGCGCGTACAGGAAGGGCGCGGAGCCCACGTCGATGTAGGCCAGCGAGGCCTCCGTCGCCAAACGGCCGAGCACCCGTTGCGCCGACACCAACCATGAAGATTCGCAGGTCAGCGTCCGCTCATTACCCGCCAGCTCGCCCGCGCCGTCGAGCAGCAGCCGACCGTTCCGCAAACAACCCCGCCAGGAGCCGTCCAGGAAGAAATCCGCTGGACCGTCGACGATCCCGGACAGGGATACATTGTTAACCCTGGAACTCTCCGCCAGACGCGCAACTAGCGGCAGCTCGTCCGCCGCGATCGAGCAGCCCTCGAGACTCAAGCCGTGCGGGGTCAGCGTCAGGGTTTCGCAGGTCGGTCCACCCAGGTTCACGCCGCCGAGGATCAAACCCAGCCCGATGTCCAGGCTCGCGCTGCGCCACTCCAGCTCCCCACCCGCCGCCGCGAACGTCGCCGCGAGTTCCTCCGCCCGCTCCTCGGCCGGCTCGCACAGGCGCGGCAGCACCAGGACGGCGGCGAAGAGCAGCGTCGCGACGAGCAAAAATAATAGCGGCTTCATCCGCGGCACGGACAACCCATCCGGAATGATGACCCGATTATTATAACACGGGAGCCCGGCCGCGGGTTACGCCGGGCCCCGGAGCCTGCCGCTGTCCCACCGCTCTGAGCCGGCACGGTTTTTGCGGAGGCGGACCGTTACTGTCGTTTCAACGGTCGCCGAGATGCAAAAACCGTGCCGGCTCAGAGCGGTGGGGGTACAGCGCAAAGGGAGGTCGATCGCGGCCGGGCTCCCGTGATACCGCTCACGGTTAGAAAAAAGACGGGCACAGCCCGTCCTGTGTGTCGTCAAGCTGCGGGGTAACTAGTCGACCTCGGGGAGGTTGAAGACGTCGGCCAGGGTGCGCCACTTGCCGCCGGCGTAGACGTAGTCGGCGGGGCCGATCTTGTGTTGGCGCATGTTCTTGATCAGGGTGGGGTAATCCATCGGCTTGGCGGCCCACTGCAGTCCGCGCAGGAAGACGTGTATGCCCGCGGCGGGCAGGTCGGCCGGACGCTCGGGCAGGTAGCCGTCATCGAGTCCGGGTGGCGGGGGGAGCTCTTCGCTGGGCTCGGCGGGCTTGCGGTCGTCGATGGCCTTCTGCTCGTGTCGGGTGGGGGGCTCGGGAGGGGCTTCGGCTTTCTCCGCGGCGGGCTTGGGCTTCTGCGCTTCGGGCGGGGGTTTCTTCTCCGGCTTGGGTTTGGATTCGGTCGTCGGCGGCGGGGTGACCTTGGTCCGGCTGGGGATAATGACCTTGGTCCGTTTGTGTTCGGCGGCTTTGTCGGCGTTGGGCTTGGGCGGTGGTTTCCGGGTCGTTTTGGCGGATTTCTTGGGTTTGGGAGCCGGAGCGCGACCGTCGGCCTTGGCCGCCGGACGGCGGTAACCGCACTTGTCGCATTCGGCCTGACCGGCCTTGATGGTGCCGCCGCACTCGGGGCAGACCAGGGGCAGCTCGAGGTCGTCGTTCTTTTCGGCGGTCGCCGGGTCGAGAACGGCGCCGCAGTACTTGCACCTGTCGGCGTCGGCGGCGATGCTGCGGCCGCAATCGGGGTTGGGGCAGACGCGATTGGTCATAGGTGGAAGGGGGGTCGAGCGTGGTAAAGGCGGGCCTGACGGCTCCGCCGAGACTAGCAGAAATCGGTTAGCCGGAGGTTCGCGCGGATCGGCTTGTTACGCGTCCTCTCAGGCCGGGACGTCGCCCAGGCTGCGCCGGGCGGCGTTGAGGGTGTTGACGAAGGTGTCGGGCTTGGCCACCCGTTGGAGAGTGGTGATGCCGAATTCGCCTTCCTTGGTGATCATCAGGCGGCTACCCGAGGAGACCTGGGTGAGGATGTTGATATCGGAGTGGGATTTGCCCGGGCTGAGCTGCTCGGCGCGGACGATCTCGCGCAACGGGATGGCCCAGGCGACTTCGCTGCTGTAGGGCTCGGTCATCACCACGCGGGTGTCGGTGACGGCGTAGCAGGGTAGGGACCAGCGGATGATCAGGATATTGACGATGAAGGGCAGAACGAGAATCCAGAGCACGTACATCGACAGGTCGAGGTAGATGCCGTTGGCCTCGAGGATATCGATTAAGTAGTGATTGAGAAAACTGGCGGCCAGGATGATCGCGATCATGACGACGGAGAAGATAATGCCCACGCCGCGTTCGGTCCAGTGTTTGCGCTGCTTGAGCATGATCATTTCGAATGCGAAGCCTTTTTTCGACTTCTTCTCTGCCACCATCAATCCTCCTTGTCGAGAGCCGTAAACGGTGCAGTCGCGACACTCGGGGTCGGTCCTTCACGCTGGGGAAGCGGTTCACAGACTCCGGGCGTCGCGCCCGGGATGAACGATTACCAGAATTTAAGGCCCGTAAAACGGGGAAGGGGCATTGGTCTAGCGAAGGCAAGCTCGACGGGTGGATGCTACCACTTGAAGCGCCGAGGCGCAAGCAGTAACGGCCGGTCAATCACAGCGCCCCGCCGACGGTGTCGGCCGGGTTTCGCCGTTCGTTCATCGAGGCTGAACCGGATCGGTTGGCCGGTGGTAGAGATCCCGCCGTCATCCACCACGGATTGGTACTACGGATCGGGTTCGGGGCGCGTTCGAAGGGGCCGGCCAGCGATTCGAAGCGAACCGATAACGGGAGAAACATGAGACCGGCGGCGCCCGCGATGATTATAGCTCAAAAGAACGTTTTTGACGAGGCCCGGCTCTACGAATCATCTGGTTCTAGCCGGCGCCTCCGCCGAGGTGTTCCAGGGTCCGCAGTGCGGCGGCGAGGTCGAAGTTGCCCGCGGCGTCGATGAGTTCCTCGCCCAGGCCCCGTTCGGCCAACAGGCGGCCCAGGGCGGCCACGGCGGCGACCTCATCGGGGCCGAGGACCAGACTGGTGACCCCTTCGGGCAGGGGATTCTCGCCGAGCAGCACCCGGGAGGGATAGGTGCTGTAATCCTTCTCCGGCGGGTTTTCGATCCGCTTGGTGCCCAAATGCTTTTTGCGGCTACTGTCGGCCATGGGCTCAGTCCCCGTCTGCGTTCGTTTCTTTCCGGCCCAGACGCAGTAGGAGTTCGTCGGCCAGCTTGTCGTAATCGGCGGCGCCGTAGGAGTAGGGGGCGTGCTCGAAGATGGTGGCGCCGAAGCTGGGCGCTTCCTTGATCTGGGTGTTGGTGCGGATGATCGTCGCGGTGACCGGAGCGTCACCGTCGGTGCCGAAGTGCTCGCTGACCAGGCGCAGGATGGCCCGGGAGATGCGGGTTCGGCGATCGTAGAAGGTCGGCACGACGCCGAGGATCCCCGGCGGATCGCCGTCGACGGTGCGGATGCTGCGGATGTGGTTGATCGATTCCACCCCGGCGACCGCGGACATGTAGTCCATCGAAATGGGCACCAGTACCCAATCGACGAAGCGCAGCACACTGAAGGTCAACGGATCGTAGGACGGCGGGCAGTCGAAGATCAGGAAGTCGCAGGACGGACGTTCCCGCTCGACGGCCCGGCTGAACAGGCGGCTGATCACTCCGGCGCCGCGTTCTTCGGGTCCCAGACGCTCCACTTTCTCCTGCAGCCCCGTCCCGGCGGTGATCACGATCAGGTTGTTGCGCACCCGAACCAGGTCGGCCTCATGGCCGTCGAGGAGCTCGCTGAGGCCCCGGTAGGGCCGCAAGCGGAAGTAGTTGCCCACGCCGCCCTGGGGGTCGGCGTCGACGAGGATGACCCTGTGCCCCCGGGCCGCCAGGCAGCCGGCCAGATTGACCGAGGTGGTCGTCTTGCCGGTGCCGCCTTTGGCGATGAAGATACCGAGTCGCTCCATGGGTTCCTCGGGAATGCTAGGCGGAGATTGGCCGGTCGACCCTCTCAGCCGCCGAGCTCCTCCTCGATCGTCTGCTCGAGGAGATCATCGGTTGAAGCGCCGCCCATCTCCTCCTCGATGAGCTGATCGAGCTGCTCGTGGGAGGCCTCGTCGATGCGGTCGGCGGCGTAGTCCAGGTAGAGCTTGACGACCAGGGTGACCACGGCGACGCAGACGGCGATGATCGAGAGCAGCTTGACCGCGCCGCGGCCGCGGCGCCGCAGCGTGACCACCAGGGCGATGACGGCGACGGCCAGGGCGGTGATCGGCCAGACCAGGTAGGGTACGGTTCCGCGAAAAGCGATCAGGATCGTCGCCGCCCAGGCCGTCCAGACCACCGCGGGAAAGGGCGAGGCCACCGGGCCGCGCAGAAACAGGCCGCGTAGAACCTGGTTGGGGATGCGCTCGATCGCCAGCCGCCGGGCCCGGGCGGCCAGCTCGATGAACGCGATCGCGGTCAACGACAGGGCCAAGGCCGGCCAGAACCACGGCTCCAGGTAGAGCTCGAAGAAGATGTACATGAAGTAGTTGAGCGCCGCCAGCAGAGAGAACAGCGTGGCGCTCAACGCGGCCAGCGGCCAGGCCAGGGGGCGTCGAGTCGTCGGGTTGTCGTCGGGCATGCTTTCCTAGCCGGCGGCCTCGACCCCCGCCGCCGCCGTATCGACCTCGGCGGCGCAGGATCCGAAAGCCCCGGTGATGATCAGGATGGTGATGACGGCGATGACGGCCAGCCCCACGGTCCACCAGCTGAACACGGCGCCGGCCCTGGGCCACTCCCCGCCGAAACGCCGTCGACCGAACCACAGCAGCAATCCGGCGCCGACGAGGGCCAAAACCAACAGGATCAGGCCGTAAACCTCGGTGAAGGGCACCAACCCCAACAGGGCCCCCAGGGCGGCCAGGGTCAGCGCGGCCAGGCTCAATAAGCGCACCAGCCAGGACGGCATCGAGGGCTCCGTTCGGCCGAACCGGTGAAGGCTTGGGGAGCCGGAGCGGGTCGCCCCCGCCGCCCCGTCGGGAATCCTTAAAGTCACTGCACTTAGATTAACCGGCCGCGTCGCGGCTGTCAAGCGCGTGAGGGTTGTTAAACATCCCGCCCCCTTGCTATACTTACAGTACCCGTTTACAAGCGCCAAGGCCATAAAAGGAGAGGCGAGCGTTGAAAAAGGGTCTGTTGGGAATCTTCGGACGCAAGGGCGGCCGTCGGCTGCGCATCCTGGCCACCACGGCCGGCAGCGTCCCCGCGCGTAACAAAGGCGCCTACATCATCCACGTCGCCGAGGAACTCGGCGCCGAGCTGCTGGTGCTGCACGTCATTGAGGACGAGAGCCGCTGGCAGGACGGTGACTGGGCCCTCTCCCTCTACGACGTCAAGGGTGCCCGCATCAATGTGCGCACCCTGCTGCGCATCGGCAAGGCCCCCCAGGTCATCGCCCAGGTCGCCGAAGAGGAAGAGGTCGACGTCATCACCTTGGGGCTCTCCGCCGACAACCAGGCCCCCCTCGAGGTGATCACCGAACTATCCCGGATCACCCAGACACCGATCCTCCTCGTGCCGACACTCGAGGATTTTTAACACCTCACCAACCTATCCAGTCAGCGAGGGCACCCAGAGGGCATCATGTGGTCCGCCGCCGTCGTCATCGGCTTCCTCGGCTGGGTGGGCTGCGGTTTCGGGTTCATCCGCCGCGCCCTGACCCCCGAGCTGCGCTTCATCGGTCCCAAGGCCGCCTTCTGGGGCGGTCTGCTGCTGTTGTTCTGGGCCCTCTGGATCGTCGGCCTGACCCAGGCCTGAGGGCCTGGACCGGGTTCAAGGGCCAGGAATACCTCCTGGGAGCGTAGGATTCCGTCGAAGAAAGCGGGTGGTGTTATACGGTCGATGTAATCGCTCTTGAAAAAAGGAACCGGCGGCGCCTTCGCTGTATACATACTCCGTTTCACGCCAAACCCGGGTAGCCCCGGGGCTTTTTCTATTGCACCGGCAACGACAGCCCGGCCGTTGAAAAACAGCCCCGCTGACCGGGCTGACACCGTATCCACCCGGGGCCGGAACTGGCACGGTTTTTGCACATCGGCGACCGTTACCGACGATGATAACGGTTCGCCTCCGCAAAAACCGTGCCAGTTCCGGCCCTTTGCAGCGCGCCGGGTGTGTTCCTTCGAGCAGGGCTGTTTTTCAACGGCCGGGTGTGGAGGTCACTCCCCTTCCAGACGGCGCAGGTACTCGCGCACGGCCTGCCGGTATTCGGGGGGGAACATTCCGGGGTCGAGGCGTTCCCGGGCGGGTCGCAGCGGAGCGGTGTCTTCGGCGGGGGTGATCTCGAGGGGCGGCGGGGGCTCGACGGTGTAGGCGCCGGCGGTAGTGGATTCCCGGCGGCGGTCCAGCTCCTCGGTTTGCAGGGCCCGCTGGGCGTCGAGTAGTCGTCGATAGAGCTGCTGCTGCCCGCGTTCTACGCTGTCTCCGAGGGCGCCGGTTTCCAGTTCGTCGGCGATCTCACCGGCCTGACCGGCCATCTCGCCGAGGTCGCCGCGGCCGTTTCCGAGCTCGCCGTGGCGCTGTTGGAGATCGCGCAGTCCCTGGGCGATGGCGGCCTGCCGGGCGGCCAGGCTGCGCAGGTCCAGCGGACCGGGGCCGCTGGTGGGTTGGCCGCCCTGTCCGGCGGCGGCCTGTTGGGTGGCCTGGTTGAGCCCCTGCTGTTGGGCGGCCAGCTCGCCCAGGCGGGCCATCATCTCGGAGAGGCCGGTGGAGCTCTCGGCGCCGGCGGCGGTCTGTTGGAGTTCGAGTAGTTCGAGGGCCAGGTTGTTGAGGTCGGCCAGGTAACCG
Organism: Candidatus Coatesbacteria bacterium; assembly: GCA_014728225.1. Taxonomy (NCBI): domain Bacteria; phylum Candidatus Coatesiibacteriota; species Candidatus Coatesiibacteriota bacterium. The sequence goes on from WJLX01000078.1 coordinate 14,751, forward strand.
CGGTAGACCCGGGCGGGGGGCGGATCGCCCCCGGCGGCGCCGGCGGCGCTGTCATCCAGGCGTTGGGCCAGTCTGTCGAAGCGGCGCAGCAGGTCCTGATCGGCGAAGACGGTCTGGCGGTAGACGGCCTCGAGGCCGGCGGCGACGCGCCGTACCCCGGCGGCGATCTCGGCCTCGCGGGGCCCGAGGGATGCGCCGTCGCCGAGGGCGGCGGCCTCGACAACACCTTGTTGGCGTCGGGCCAGCAGAATCAGGGCGGCGATCTGCTCGGTCAGGACGCGCTGGAGTTGCTGGTGTTGAGCGCCGCGCAGCTCGGCCAGAGCGGAGGCCGTCTGAGAGGAGAACTCGCTCAGCGCCCCGGCGGTATGTTGGAGTTGGTTGGCGGAGGGGCGATCGGCGACGCCGGAGCGCTCCAGTTCATCGCCGGCGGCGGCGACCTGATCGCCGGCGCGCCGGAAGGCTTCGTCCTCGAGTTCGCCGAGCTTCCCGGCCACGGCGGCGGCCTGTTCGCTGAGGCTGCGGGCCTCGTCGGCGAGGTCATCCCCCTGCGCTTCGTCGGTTTGGGCCTGCGGATCGGTGGCTCGTTCGGCGGCCCGTTCGGCGGCTTCGGCGGCGCGTTGGACCAGCTCGGCCAGGCGTTGCTCGGCCTCGGCCCGTTGGAGCAACTCGCGCATCCGGTCGAGACCCTGCTCGAACTCCTCGCGGCTCTGGTCGAATTCCCGGGCCAGCTCCTCGATGTCGGCACGCTCGAGTTCACCCTCGACGGCGCGCTGCAGCTCGCTCAACCGGTCGCGCAACTCCTCGTCCAGGGCCTGGTGGAGCAGGCGCTGGACCTCGTTGAGCTTGTCCAGGGTCTCCGGGGTGATCAGGTTCTCCCGGGAGAGGGTCTCGGCGGCGGCCTCGAGGCGGCGCAGGGTTTCCTCGGCGTCGCTGACGACGCGCTCCTGTTCCTGCAGCAGCTCCTCGACGGCCCGGCGCTCCTCCCAGGAGACCTCCTCGGCGCCGCGGTTGCGCCGGGCCAGCTCCTCGGCGCGGTCGCTGAGACGGCGCTGGCGCTCCTCGAGTTCCTCGAGACGCTCCTGAGGCGCCTGGAAGGATTCGACCTCGACCAGCTCGTCGAGACCGGGAAAACGGACGACGAAGGGCGCCGAGACGCCGCTCTGCGGGCCGTCGACGGCGTTGCCGTCCCGGACGATCAGGCGGCAGAGCAGCTCGTCGCCGGGAAACAGCCCGGCCGCGCCGAGTTCCCAGCGATAGGCGACCCGGGCCGCGGGACCCAGGTTGTCGGCCACGGAGGTGCGCCGCGGCTCCCCCAGGCCGCCATCGGCGTCGCGCCGGCGGTGGACCAGCTCGAGGCCGGCCACGCCGTAGTCGTCAGCCACGCGGCAGACCACGGGCACGGCCATCTCGACGTCCAGTTCCCAAACGCCCCGGGGTTCGAGAAGTTCGACGGACGGCGGGGCGTCCTCGAGGGCGGCCAGGCGGTAATCCGCCGTGGCGCTCTCCAGGCCGTTGGCGGCGCTCAACTCCAGCCGCCAAAAGCCGTCGGCGAGGAGTCGGAAAGCGCCGCTGAGCCGACCACCGTCGGTAGCGGGCTCCAACTCCGGCGGGATTTCCTCGTCGCCGTTGACGATCAGCCGGGCCGCGGCGAGTCGCGGGGCGTAGACGGCGCTGAAGCCGATTCGGCTGCCGCGGGGCGCGACGACGGAACCCTCGCCCGCCGCCGGTTCGCGGGGTTCCAGACCGGTGTAGGCCGGAGGAACCACGCGCAGGCGCAGGTCTTCCAGCCGGGGCGTGGGCAGCAGCTCCAGCTTGTACGTCGCACTCACACCGGCGGTGTGGAGCACCCGGTACTCCAGGGGTTCAGTCAGCGGCGGCAGCTCGGCCGTATACTCGACCGCCGAATCCACGGCCCTCGTCAGCTCGAGCTCGCGCCAGGCCCCCCCACCGCGGGGGCGCAACTCCAACCGGGGCTCCCCGGGCGGGCGATCGAAGGTCGCCGAGACCACGACGACGCTGGCGGGCGCCAAACGAGCGTCACCGGGCTCGACGGCGGTGACCCGCGGCGGCGGTGGCGTCGTTGAGCCGCCGAAAAGTCCCCGCCAGCCCAGATCGTGGGCCGTCGGCGCCGCCAGGGCGAAGGCCAGATAAACCATGACCAACCCCGCCATCGCCAACCCCGGACGCCGCAAGGCCTCCGCCGGCGCCGCCTCCCGTAACTCGAAAGCCGCGGCCAGGCGCTGCGCCCGCCGTCGTTGCAGTACGACGAAGACGTCCTCTTCCTCCGCCAACTCCAAGGCCGTGGTCAACTCATCGCCCAGCTCGGGATATCGACTTTCGGCGCGCCGGGCCGCCGCGGCCAAATCCGTCGCCTCGACCTCGAAAGGCCTCAAGACATACGTCAACGCGGCGGCGCTCAGCAGCCAGCACGGCCACAAAACCCACCAAGGAGCTCCCGACGCCGCCAGGGCCACCACCACCGGCGCGGGCCCCCCGAAACAGAACAGGGCGACAAGGATCGTCCGCGCCGTGACCAACCACTTCAGGCGGCGTCGCAGGCTGCGCAACTGGGGAAAACGGAAGTCCACTTGAGATATCACCTCGACGGGCGACCTTTGAAAAACACTCTGGCGAATTCGATAACGCCTGACGGCTGAACCGCCGGAACTGGCACGGTTTTTGCATCTCGGCGCCCGTTCCGGACGCTGTCAACGGTTCGCCTCCGCAAAAACCGTGCCAGTTCCGGCGGGCGTGATCTGTGGGCGGTCCGCAATCGTGTTTTTCAAAGGTCGCCCGGCGGTTCCCTGAGTTTGCGGATCGGTTGGGCTCGGCGGGTTGACCTTGCCTGGAATAAACGTCCCGGACGGTTCTTTGGTTCGCTCGATCCCGGTGGGTATGCAGACGAAGCAAGCGGGGCGCGGACCGTCGCCGGTCGGTCCCGCCCCGGTTTGTTGGTGGAGCTACTCGACGAAGCGCGTGTCGAGAGCGACGTCGTTGGCGGCCAGCGCGGCCTTGAGCCGGCGGCAGCTCGGGCAGCGGCCGCACATCCGTCCCTCGGTGTCCGGGGTGCGGTAGCAGGAATAGATCAGCTCGAGGGGGTGACCGAGTTCGAGGAGGCGGGCGATGATCTCGCGTTTGCCGTTGTTGACCGTCGGCGCCGCGGCCTGGACCCGTCCGGCCGTGGCCAGGAAGATGAAGTGGTTGGCGGCTTCGAGGAAGGTGGCGGTGTTGTCGGCGAACTGCTCGGCCTCCTCGGCGTTGAGGCCCACGCCGACGGCGCTCAGTTTGAGCGCCTCGGCGAAGGCGGCGCCGATCGAGTACAGCAGGGCGTTGCGCGCCGGGACCCAGAGCTGGTCGATCCCGGCCTGGTCGTCGAGGGGGCCGTTGATCAACCCGCTGGAGAAGCTGATTTGCTGGTAGATATCGAGGTGGGTGCGGTAGAGTCGGACGCCGAAGCGTTGCGCCTGCTCGCCGGCGGTGATCAGCTCGCCGGGGGCGGCCTTCTGGCCGTAATCGACCCACAGGGCGGCGGCCAGATCACCGCGGCGGTGGAGTTCGGCGGCGGCGCCGTAGGAATCGAGCCCGCCGGAGAGCATCATCAGGGTCTGTGGCGTTTTCAACTCGGTTTCTCCTCGTCACCTGTGGGTCCGGGCGGTGGAGCGGGTCCTTTCAATCGAACAGGCGGTGCGGATCGGCCTGGGGTCGCCAGGTGGCGAAGGCCCGGGCCGATTCGTGAACCCGGACCTCGTAGATCCTTACCGGGGGTTCACGCCCGGCCAGGGCGGCGTCCAGCTCCTCAGCCAGGTGGCGGGCCAGGTTTTCGCTGGTCGGATTGCACTCGTCGAAGGGCGGAACCTCATTGAGCATCCGGTGGTCGAAGCGTTCCAACAGTCGGCGCAGCTCGGCTTTCAGCTCGCCGAAATCCAGGGCCAGACCGCGGTGGTCGAGCTCCCGGGCGGCCGCGGTGGCCTCGACGAGCCAGTTGTGACCGTGCAGCCGCTCGCAGGAACCACCGTACTCGCGCAGGGCGTGAGCGGCGGCGAAATCCGCTTTCACGGTTAACAGGTACATACGCCTCGTTTACGATCCGTAGTCACCGGTGTTGCGAACCCCCAACGCCGGCGGTACACCGATCCGCACAGCGCTGTGCAGGTCATGTTCTTCGGTGCAGGACCAGGCGGGTGGCGGCGGCGGCGGCGGCCGCCCGAGCGGCGGTGGACAGGTCGTCGGGAGGGACGCAGCA
>WJLX01000079.1 GCA_014728225.1 Candidatus Coatesbacteria bacterium
CAGCTCGACGTTCTCCAAAATGGCCCCCAGCAGGTGCTTCTCGCTGCAGTTGGGCGGTAGGCTGACGCGGACCTCGCCGCCCCGCTTGAGCAGCCCGAAGACGGGGATCATGCCGCCGGCGCCCCGGCCTCGCTTTCCTTTACGATGGCCGCCGAAGTAGGACTCATCGACTTCTATGTGCTTGTCGAATGTGCCCTTCGAGCTTTTCCAGCTCGGCCACGCGATCGGCGGCGCTGCGCAATCTCACTGCGTTTCTCCGGCGGCGGCGCGTTGCGACACCCCGAGGGACGATGGCTGAACAACTTACCGCAGCGCTTGCACTTATGACGCCCGTCGCCGCAGCGGTAGTGATAGCGCTAGTTGCACCTTGGACACTTGACGTGCCGGTCTCTAGTTCTGCTCTTCCCCGCCACATTGCCCCCCCTCGTCGGTGGCGGAATGACAGACTTGTTCACGCAGAGAAAAGTACCCAACTGCGATACCTGATGTTCATCTTCTGTGATGATCCCATCACAAATCAGGATGATGGGGGGACTTCACCGGCAGCGCTTTCGTCGATCGCTTTTTCTGTGTCGATGAGCGGTCCAGGATGGTTGATGTTGAACGGTAACAGCAGTGGACGCTCCTCGATGAGATAATGACGCCGGCGCTGGCGCGAACAGCCCCGGGTCGTTGGAGTCGGTATGGCAACCCTGTCTCCCCTCAAGCCCCGCTAAAGAATGTCAATGTACCCGACTCGCTCTCTTCCAACTGCCTTTTTATGAATACGTTATAGGTATTGACAGGTCCATGGCCGTTACGTGATCCCAGTTTTTTAAACTCTACCACACCATCAACCCATAACTCCATGACCTCTAACCACCCTTGCATGAATGAGTTATTGATAATTGGTCCGTCATGTCACGGGAGCCCCGTAATCTAACTGCGCAGGTCGTCATGACCCGGCAAATGGGGGCAACACCGTTGATAAGCTTGCGTTTATCAAGCTGTTGTTGATCTTCACCATACCAACGGGCTCGAGTTTGATCGAATTGGTCAACTTGCCACAGCAGAAAATTTATGCTAGCTTGCGCCCGTTGGAAAGATCGACTGCTATATTTGCATTATTAAACATCATAACATTATTTGACCGCAAAATAATCGCCTTTAGGCTATGAGATCTTGAACTTCGGCGCCACAGCCGGACACCGAGCAGTTTGTCAACGAGAAACCGGTCCTCCGGAGCGACCGCAAACCGCCCGATGCAACCGCCTCGAAGCCCTCAAGGCGGCTTGTCGATCTCGTCGACGATGCATCCGCGGAACCGTCCGGAACGGCCGTGACACTCTCGAAGGAGGGCGAAGTTGCCCGCAAACAGAAACCGCTCCACGAACTACTCCTTGATGATCGTGCCCCACGGAGGCGGCCGCGCCAAACCCTACAGCATCCCCCGCTGGGCCGTTGTCGTGGGTATCGTCCTGCTGGCCGCCATCGTCATCGGACTCGGCGCCACCGCGCTCTACTACGCTACCCGCTACGAGGAGGTCCGCGATGAGCTGGCCCCCCTCGAGGAGCGCAGCGAGTTCCTGGCGCGCAAGAACAGCGAGTACAAGGGCTCGGCCCTGGTCTCCAACTCCGAGCTCAACTCCCTGCGCATCGCCGCCGAGCGCGATCGGCTGGCCTACGAGCGCTCGATGATGAACGTCCGCGCCCAATTGGCCCAGCTCCAGACCTTCTATAAGAACCTGCGGATCATGGCCGGCTTCAAGCTCGAGGAACAGGACGCCGATGAGCTGCTCGGCCGCGGCGGACCCTCCGGCGTCGACGGACCGCCGGCGGAGGAAGCGAGCAGCGTCGAGGACGAGGAGAGCGAAGAGGCCGAGGTGATCACCTCCTTCGGCTACACCAGCCACTCGGCCAACGAGTACGCCGCCAACGAAGCCCTGTTGCTCTCCGAGATGGCCGAACTGAGCCAGGATATGTACAGCCTGGTCCGGGACCTGGAAAGCCGCATCTCGACGATCAGCCCCGACGTGCCCTACGGCGTCCCCGTCCAGGGGGTCATCACCAGCTACTTCGGCGAGCCGCGCTGGCACGGACCCCACAAGGGCCTGGACATCGCCGCCCCCATCGGCACCCCGGTGCGTACCCCGGCCTCCGGCGTCGTCATCGAGGCCTCCTACCGCGGAGCCTACGGCCTGACCGTCTGGATCGACCACGGCAACGGCTACCAGACCCGCTACGCGCACATGGCCAGCGTCGGCGTCGAGATCGGCCAGCGGATCAACGCCGGCCAGGTCGTCGGCGCCGTCGGCGTGACCGGCGCCACCACCGGCCCCCACCTGCATTACGAGGTCCGCCTCAACGGCATCGCCCTCGATCCGGTCAACTACCTGGTTCAGTAACGCTGATTCAGTAACGCCGGTATGGTAACGAACAGTTTATAGGTATCGATAAACCGAGGACGGCCCGCCCGTCCTCGGTTTTCATTCTCAGTTTGGTTCTGTCTAGTGGTTTATCAGCACCCGACGGCTCGCCGTTTCTCCGTCGGCCCGCAGGATGGCGCTGTAGACACCGGGGGCGTAGGAGGTGCAGTCCAGAGCCAGGAGCTGGCGTCCGGAGGTAGGTTCGGGATTCAGGGTTTCCACAAGCCTGCCCGCCAGATCGTAGATTTCCAGCCGCGCGGCCGCGCAGTCCGCGGGCAGCTCGAGCTCAAACGCAGTCCAGTTCGACGCCGGACAGGGATAGGGTGGGTGCAGGACGACCCGGGGTAGAGATTCTTCATCGTAGACGATCTCTACGGGGCCGACCCGGAAGGTCTCACCGTCCGCCGTGGTCGCAACCAGGGTGTAACGGTGGACGCCGGGTTCCAGGTCGCGGTCCAGGTACCTGTAACTCGTCCGGCCGCTGAGGTTCACCACCTCGGAACCGTCTCGCTCCAGCGTCCAACGAGTGCCGCCGGGATCGTCCTCGGTCGTCCAACTGACCAGCACACCGTCGTCCTCCACTCTCGCTTCGAGGTCTGTATCGCTAATACCGATTTGCCAGTCGCGGTAGAAGCAGACGTTATAATTCCCCTCCGCGGAAACGATGCAGATCTGGTCTAGATCACGGAAGAGGTATTTCGGGAATAAATCGATTTCACTATCAGTATACTTTTCACCATACCAATAATCCCCGCCGGGATTGGGCCAGTAACACCACATATCGGCCAATACGACAGGGCCATCCTCGTCGGCGTAGAGCCTTACGGGTGATTGGAAGCCATCGTCGTCGTTGATGACGATCACTTCATCGACCTTATCAGCGCCGTCGTCGGTAATCAGGTGGAGTTCATCTCCCTGAAGGTAGGTAATGTAGACCGTACCGTCGGGACCCAAATACCCGAAGCAATAGCTTCCTGCGATGGTATATTCATCTATCTCAAACTCATACCAGTCAGGTATGAGATACTCGCCGTAGAAATGGGCAAACCTACCATCGCGTTTGATGAATAAATGCTCCGTATTGGTGGGTTCGTGGTATTGGTAGTTGAAATAGGTCGAGCATGAATCAGTGAGCAAGTTCAACCAGACACCATCATAGTAAGACTCATATATCCAACCGGTGTACAGCTTGGAGTTGTCGAGAATGGCGAAACGACCATAGGAGCCCTGCAGGGGGCAGAAAGTTCCAAAGTTATATCGATACCAATCCATTTCCCCCAGACTATAACCATCGGGCCAGGATGGATTACCGACAAATACTTCACCGTCCTGGATAAAGACAACATTATAGTTCCCGTAGCTATCATATACTGGATAATAGGGACGATCACCACAATGATCGTACCAGTCCCAATCCCAACTTGAACCCACACTAACCCATCCGGTTCCTTCCTTCTCGTGCAACACGTAGTTAAAGCCATTATAATCATCGGTTACCACTCGCCATACCCCATCGCCACCGAGATGTGGCGGGCTGACATAACACAGGTTATAAGCGGAACTGATAAACATTTTCGGCCACTCGGCCTGAACGCCGCCGCTGCAACAAAGCAGGCCGATGACGAGGGCGATCGTTAATCTTTTCATTTGGACCTCTCCCAACTGAATGCAGTTAATGGTTACCTGTTTAATATGTTACTTTCCGGAGTAGCTGTCAAGGATTGTTAGCGATTAAAGCCGCCCGGGTGGGCGGCTTTTGCTTTGTTTAACCGGAGCGGGGTTGGCTGCATCCGGGTGGCCTACAATCCCAGGTTTTCGTCGACCAGGATCAGGTGGGTCTGCTGGTGCCCGGCGCGCAGATGGATCAGCAGCCGATTGCAGATGCGCTCCGCGTGATCGCAGTCGTGGCAGTAGCCCGTGGCGGCGCAGGGGGTGTTCTTTTCCAGGCGCATGGCGTTGGCCGGGGCCGCCTTCTCGCGCACCCGGACCACGGCGGACTCCAGGTCCGGGCAGAGCTTGTTGATCCCGCAGACAAGGATCACGCGCTCGGGGCCGAAGCTCAGGCCGGCGACGCGGTTACCCAGCCCGTCGAGGTTGACGATCTCGCCGTCGGCGCTCAGGGCGTTGACACCGGAGAGGAAGACGTCGGCCGACAGGCTCCGGCGCCGGATGCGCAGCTTCTCCTCCCGGGGGGCGTCGACCGGGGCGTAGAGGATCTCGTGGCCGCGCTCGCGCAGGGCCTCCAGGGCGCCGAGCTGAGCCAGGGTCAGCGAGCCACCGGCGCCGACGACGGCTTCCGCGGGAACGCGCTCCAGCAGCTCCCGCAGGGCGGCTTCGCGGTCCTCGACGAAAACGGCCCGATAGCCGAGAGCCTCGAGCTGGGCCGTGACGGCCTCGGCGTTCAGCCGGTGGTAGCGTTCCAGGGAGCGGCGCGTCTTTTCGTCGCCGGCATTGGGCATGGGGTACCTCCACAGGTGAAAGACCTCAGAAAGAGCCGGGGCGTAAACGGTGCTTGGGAATCGCCGATTTAACTGACGGCGGTCGGTCGCGGCTTGGTGGTGTTGCGAAGCCGGTGCTCAGGGCCGGGAGAGTAACACAAGCACCGGGTAGGCTCGTTGCGGCGCCACGGATAGGGGCTGTGATCAAGAGCCGGCAGCAGCTCGGTTGCGCCGATGCCTGCGCCGGTCCGGCGCGGAAGACGCTCTCAACGACCTGCCGCGTGGATTGCCAAAAGCGGTCTCGAGAGCGAACGAGGGGTGACACGTGATAGTGCTCGCGAAGCGGGGGCAAAAGTGTTACAGCAGGCGAGCTACTGCGGTTTGGCTTCGGGACCGGCTCCGTGGTGACCTCGGCTCCAATACCGGAATAACCGCGGGAGTTCACCACTGCGGAAATCGATTGCTCGTGGTCTCTCGTGGACCGTTGGGTTACTCGGACACCTCGGGCGCCCGCAGGGCTCGGGGTCGATCGCGCAGGGTGTCGACGGCGCCGGTGTAGTCGTAGTCCTTCAACTCCAGCCAGAGCGGTTCCGTCGGTCCGCCGAGGTGCAGATGGACCAGCCCGCTGATCGGCACCTCCTCGGAGAGCATCAGCACCCCGCCCGCCATCGAGATCAGCAGGCACGGCGTCCGCCGGGAGTCGGGTTTCCAGAGGAAATCGACCACGGTGTAACGGTCGTTGACCGCCGCCGCCGTGGGGATGCGCCCCGCCAGTTCATCCCATAGCTCGGCCCCGGTCAGTTCACGCACCGGCCCCGGTTCCTCGAAGATCACCGCCCGGTCGGCGGCGGTGAAGACCAGCTCGGCCAGCTCGACGAGGGTAGCCCGGCCCAGTTCCCGGGCCTCGGGATCGTCGATCAGGGCGTAGAAATCCTCGGCGAAGAGCTCCAGATCGTTGCGCTCCAGCTCGAGCTGGATGATGGTTAAACTGGTGCCGCCGTCGTAGGTCAGTTGGAGCACCAGGTAGGCTTCGAGGGCGGGCAGCAGCTCCAGGCGCAGGCCGGCCCGCTGGGCCGGCAGGCGGTAGACGGCCCATTCGCCGGCGTGCCACTCCGGGGGCTCGAAGCCGCCGCAACCACCAAACAGCAGCGCCGCCAGCAAAGCAACCGCCGTCAGCTCAATCGCCCGCTGGTTCATCGTCATCACCTCCCGTCGGTTCATCGCCCGGAGCCTCGACCCGCAACTCCTCCGGCAGAGTGAAGGCCTCGGGAACGCCGGCTCCCGCGGGAACCGGTGACTCGTCGGCCGGCGGGGCTTCTTCGTCGTGACTCGGCGCTTCGTCGCCGCCGGTCAGCTCGACCCGCGTCTTGCCGGTGGAAGCCAGCAGGCCGAAGTTGCGCTCGCGGAAGATCTCTTCACCGCGGTTCCAGAACAGGCCGACGTTGCGACCCATGCCGATGGTGTAGCCGATGACCTCGCGCTCGAGCTTCATCAGCGCCGCCCGGGCCCAGTCGCCGCCGGCGCCGCGGCTGATCCAGAAGGGCCCCAGCATCTCGAAGATCTCGTACAGCCGGGCCTCACCGCCGGGGTAGCTCTGGCAGGGGAAGGTGTACTCCCCGGCCAGGAAACGGCGCAGGTCGAGGGCCAGGCGGGCCAGGAAGGGTTCGATGTCGCCGCCGCAAGGGCCGAAGAAATAATCCACCCCGGACAGGCCCGGGTAGTCCATCTTGTAGGCCGGCGGCGCGGCGAAGGGGAAGTCCTCCGGCGTTTCCAGCAGCGGCCAGCCACCCTCGGGTTCGGCAACGGGCTCACGCTCGGGCAGGGCGGCGATTTGCTCCCGGTACCAGGCGGCCTCACCGACGCCGTCCGGGGGCGGCGGGATCGTCGAGTAGATATCGCGTAGCAGAACCTTGATCCCGTAGGGTCCGGCGTTATACATCGCCCCGGCCAGCTTGAGCCGCAGCAGGGTGCCCCAGCGCGTGGTGAAGTCCAAGGCGCCGCCGGGGCGATAGGCCGCCTGGAAACGCGGCTCGAAGTCCCAGCGGCTCTGGGAGACCAGCACCAGCTTGAGATACTGGATGCCGACCTGAAGGTTGAGTTCGTTGATGTAGCGCAGGTCGTAGCGCGTCTCCAGCGGGAGGGAGGGGAAGCCGACGCGTTGGGTCTCGCCGTCGCGCTCGTACTCCAGTTGATAACCCCCGTGGCGGACGGGATCGCCGGTGAGCTGCATGTAGCCCGTGGCCGAGCCGTGGCCGTAGGCCGCCCTGTAGCTGCGCCCCGAGCCCAGCACGTGCATCAGGCCGCACTCCTGGTAGCTGACCGCCTGGCAGAAAGCGCGGAAGGCCCCGTCGGCGATGTCGTAGCGCGTATGGGGGTTGAGTAGCAGCTCGCGCTGGGCTTCGTCGAGGAAGCCGGGATGGTCGGCGCCGTCGGGCCGGGCGGCGTTGTAGCGCGCCGCCAGCTCGGCGAAGCGATGATAGAGGCTGCGCTGCGGATGCTCGGCGTCGTAACAGGGCAGGTTGTCGAAATCGTCCAGGACCCACTCCCCGGGCAGACCGGGCAGGCTGAAGCGCAGCTCGGCGAGGGCCTGGAAGGTCTCCGGTCCGACGACCCGGGCCAGCAGCTCCGGCGGCGGCGGACCCTCGCCCAGCATCCCGCCCAGGTTGCCGTGCCTGCGCAGGAACTCCTCCGCCGTCGGCGTCGGGTGGGGAAAGCGCTCATGGAAGGCGCCCAGCAAGCGCACCAGCTCGTCGTCGAACTGGCCGTCGGTGTCCCGGCAGGGCTCGAAGACGGTCCCCTCGAGCTCCGCCGCCGTGGTCAGCGCCAGATTGAGCCGGCGTTTGAGATGGGCCAGGACGTCGCTGTGGTATTCCGGGGCGTCGGTCAGCCCGGGACGCTGGGCCAGGCAGGGGAAGTCGGACCGCCGTACCTCGAGCTCCGCCGGCCCCAGCACCGGCGTCAGCGCCCGGGGCGGTTTGTAACCGTAGTGCGGCCGACCCTCGGCGTCGACGGGATGGCGCAGGGCGAAGGGGCCGTTGGCCTCCGCCGCACCGGGCAGCACGGCCAACCGCGGGTAATCGCCCTCCCGGTCCAGGGTGCTGTAGCTGCGGCCCTCGCTCTGGACCCGCACCTCGACGGCGTAGGAGCCGAAGGGCACCGGGCGGTCGCGGTAGGCGCCCAGGTTGCCCAGGCCGTTCCAACGGAAGTCGTTGACGGCGTTCCGGCTCAGCCGTCGCCGATCACCGTAGTCGCCGACCGGCTCCGTGGTGTCGGCGAGGAAGACCAGCTCGGGCTCCTCCTCCTCACCGACGGGCAAACGCCAGATGCGCAGCGTCACGGCGTCCGCGGCCGCCGGAACCGGATCCAAATCGTAATGCAGCAGGTAGCCCGGGGCCGCGGTGCGCCGCGAGGGCTTGGGATAACAACGGAAGTCGGCCTCGCGAACGTTGAGCACCAACCGGCCGTCGTTGTCCCAGTAGGGAATGCTGTCCTCGCCGAAACCGCGCTCCCAGGTGTCGTAGATCGCCGCCTCGAGGGGCTCACCCTCGCCGGCGATGTAGAAGGTGTAGCGGTGGCGTTCCAGATCGCGCTGGCGCGCCTGGACCAGGGAACCGTTGAGCAGCAAGGAGGGCCGCAGTTCGCCGAAGTCGTCCTCACCCGCCGAGCGGAACTGGGCGTCGGCCAGGGAGCCATAGCGGTAGCGGTAGGTCCCGCTGACCGTGACCTTGTACAGCCGGCCCTCCTCCAGGGGCAGGGCCGTGCGCACCGGGGTGCCGTCGGCGGGGACGGCGACCTCGAAGGGGTCGTAGGCCGGGGTGGGGATGATGAACAGCAGCAGGCCGACGAAGCCCGTCAGCGCCAGGAAGGCCCAGTCCACGCGCAGGCCGGTGCGCTCTTTAGACCACTGGGCGGCGAAGAAACGCCCCAGCCGACCGGCGACACGTTTCAACAGGGATGCTTTAGTCGGCTGATCACTCATGGAGTCTTTTCACGCGGCGAGACCTTTTGTCGACGGGTCCAAAAGGAGCGGCGTCAACTGCAGGGGTTGCGCCGCCGGAACCGGCACGGTTTTTGCATCTCGGCGACCGTTGGAGCGGCGGCAACGCTCCGCCTCCGCAAAAACCGTGCCGGTTCCGGCTCGTGGGAAGGGGCGGTTCAGCGGCTCGACAAAAGGTCTCGCCGCGGAGCGCCTCAGCCGTGGATGGTCGAGCCGCTTTCCACCTGGCGGTCGTGGAAGGCTCGGGGGTCGGTGACGTCGGGGTGGATGACGACGTTGCGGCCGATGGAGGTCTGGCGCGGGATGCGGGCGTTGCGTCCGACGACGGTCAAGCCGCTGTCGTACTTCTGCGGTTCTTCGGTGTTGGGGGACTTGTTTTCCCCGGTGCCCAGCAGGGTCTCGACGCCGACGACGACATTCTTGTCGATGATGGCGTGGTCGACGACGGCGCCTTCCTCGATCACCGTGTCCGAGAAAATGATCGAGTCGCGCACCACGGCGCCGGAGTGGATCTCGACGTGGGGCGAGATGACGCTGCGCTGGACCACGCCGTTGACGCTGGAGCCGTTGGAGAGCAGGCTCTCCGAGACCTTGGCCCCTCGACCAAGGCGCACCGCCGGGGCCTCGGCCGAACGGGTGTGGACCCGGTGGTCGGTGTCGTAGAGATCGAACTCGGGTAACGGGCTGAGCAGGTCCATATTGGCCTGCCAGTAGCTCTGGATGGTGCCCACATCGCGCCAGTAGCTCTCCTGGAAGCGGTGGACGCGGATGCCGAGGCGTCGTTCGACGCAGGTGGGCAGAATGTTCTTACCGAAATCGTGGGCCGAGTCCTCGAGCACGGCGTCCTCGACCAGCAGCTCATCGAGCAGCTCGAGGTCGAAGATGTAGATGCCCATGTTGGCCAGGTTGCTGGGCGGATCGGGCACCTTCTCCAGGAAGCGGGTGATGGTGCCGTCCTCGTCGGCCTCGATGACGCCGAAGCGCGGAGCGTCCTCCCAGGGGACCTCCATCGCCGCCACGGTGACCCGGGCGCCGGACTCCTTGTGCTCGGCGATCATCCGAGCGTAGTTCATCTTGTAGATGTGATCGCCGGAAAGGATCAGCGCCCGTTCCGGTTTCTGGTCGCGCAGCCAGGGCAGGTTTTGGAAGACGGCGTCGGCCGTGCCCCGGTACCAGCCGTCGACCTGGCCCCCCGGGTGGGGATGCAGCAGGGTCAACCCGCCCTCGAAGCGGTTGAGGTCCCAGGGCGCCCCCCGGCCCAGGTGGTGCATCAGCGAGTGCGGCCGGTACTGGGTCAGTACGCAGACGTTGTAGACCAGGGAGTTGACGCAATTGGAGAGGGTGAAGTCGATGATCCGGTACTTGCCGCCGAAGGGTACGGCGGGCTTGGCCCGCTTGGCGGTCAGTATGCCGAGGCGGTTGCCCCGGCCCCCGGCCAGGATGACGGCCATGGTTCTCTGCACTGCGACTCCTCCCGCTGGATTGCCTTGTGCGTAACTAGGCGCTTGGACCGCTTTCGATTATAACAACAAACCGGGAGCCTGACAGCCCCCGGTTTCCTCTAGTGCCTTGCGCTTGATGAGTAACGGCCCGGGCGAGACCTTTGAAAACAACCCATCGACCGCCTCGACGGTTCGAAGGCTCTCGCCGCCGGAACCGGCACGGTTTTTGCATCTCGGCGACCGTTACGAACGATGATAACGCTCGGCCTCCGCAAAAACCGTGCCGGTTCCGGCGGGGGTGCGGCCGCTGGTCACGGTTGGTGCTCGAGTTGTTTTCAAAGGTCTCGCCCGGGCCGTCGGTCAGTATTTGAGCGCCGCGCCTTCTTGTTGCTGGACGTGTTTGAAGAACTCGCATTTCGTCAGGCAGTGGCGCATTTTCTGCGCCCAGTTACCCTGGATGCGATCCTGGCAGAGGGTTCCCTCGACCATCCAGCAGTAGCGCCCGGCGTGCTGACCGTGGTTGTAACCGTCGAATTTCTGGTTGGTGAACACGGGGCAGACGCCGTACTCGCTTTCCCTGACTCCACCGGGTTGTCGGCCGCAGTCCATGTATTGCCAGCAGTTTTCCCTGGTCATAGTACAAGGCTCCTGATAATGGTCGAATTCATTATATCACGAAATAAGGATATTCTACTCATACAATACGGTATTTATCCGTTAAGGCGGGGACAGCCGTAGGTTATGGTGCGCGCGGGGGAACCGCTGTCTCGGCGGTGCTCGGTGTGTCGGGGTTGGTGACGGCCGGGTTGGTGGTTGTCGGTGGGGTGGATTTGGCCCAATGGCCCCAGCTGGTTGCTCATAGGCCGCTCACTGCATATAGCCCACGGCGCGGAGCTGCTCGAGCTGGGCTTCATCGTAGTAGCCCCAGGCCACATTGGTACCGTAGTGCTCGGCCAGGGGCGGGAGAGCGTCGCGGTGTTCGTCTATCTGTTCGGCCAGCCCCGCGGCCGGGGCGGGATGCTCGGCGGCGACGTCGTCGGGCCGGGCGTAATAGTCGAGATACAGCTCGGGCGGCGTTCCGGCGTCGCGATCGAGGAACAGCCCGGCGTTGGCGCCGGACTCGATCCGACGGAAGATCCAGTCGGAGTGGGCGGCGAAGCCGGACAGGTTGTTGCAGCGCTGGGCGTCACGGCACGGTCGGGGTCGGGGTCGTCGAGGAGGGAGACGCCGTTGAGTAGGTCCGGATCATAGTCCAGGCCGAGGGCCTCCAGAACGGTGGGGTGGAGGTCGCAGAGGGAGACGGGTGCCGCGACGCGGCGGCCGCCCTCGAGGCGTTCGGGCCAGTAGACGACCAGGGGCACGTGGGTCAGCTCGGGGTGGAGGTTGAGGCCGCCGTGGAGGTAATCGCCGTGCTCGGCGAACTCCTCGCCGTGGTCGCCGTTGAAGACGAGGGCGGTGTTGTCCCACAGGTTGCGGGCCTCGAAGATGTCGAGGATCCGCCCCAGGTAATCGTCGACGACGCGGGCTTCGCCCTCGTAGAGGCGTTGGAGCTGGGCGGTTTCAGCCGGGGTGATGTTTCCAGCGACAATCTCAGCAGCGGTGAAGGCGAAGCTGTCGCGCTCGAAACGGCCCTCGTAGTCGTTTTGCGGGCGGTACTCCTCCGGCGGGACGTAGGGGTCGTCGACGTCGAAGAGGTGGATGTAGACCAGGTCGCCGCCGCTGGGGTTGAGGTTCTCTACCAGCTCGAGGCCCAGCTCGGGGACCAGCCGTCAGGTGTGATCGTAGAAGATCTTGTTGAGTCGCAGGGCCAGCTCGAAGGACCAGTCGAGGTACAGCGGTCCCCAGCGGTACTCGAGGAAGCCGCCGCCGAAGACCAGCTCGCAGCGCAGGGCGTAGTAGTCGAAGCCGGACTTGAGGCCGCTGTTGTTGGTGAAGATGTTGTTGGCGATCGCCGCCCGGGTGCGCCAGCCGTGGTCCCGCAGGATCACCGGCAGATAGGGCACGCCCCCGCGCAGCCCGGCGCTGGAGTCCATGCCGTTGACTGCGGGCTCCAGCCCGGAGAACAGCGCCGTCACCGCCGGAACGGTCCAGTTGCTGGGCGAGTAGCAGTTGTCGTAGGTCATGCCGCGGCGGGCCAGGCGTTCGAGGTTGGGCGTGGGGACGGGTCCGCCGTAAAGGGCGTTGACGTCGGCGCGGTGGGCGTCGGAGAGGACGATGACGACGTTGACCGGGGCGGCGGGTTCGGGGTTGACGGAGAGGGAGGGCGGCTCGACGGGTAGGAGGAAGATCAGCGCCAGCCAGAGCGCCGCGCCGCCGGCCGGGACCCAACCGCAGATGCGAGCCAGTTCGAGGACCAGCTCCCGACGTTTGAACCAGCCCCAGACCAGCAGGGCGCCCAGCCCCAGGGTCGCCAGATAGGATAGGGCGGCGGTCAGGGAGTGGAAGATATTCAAATCGGCCCGCAGTCCCAGCAGGGCCGTCGCGGCGGCGGCCACGGGCACGACGCCCCAGCGCAGCCGGCGCTCCTCGTCCAACCTGAGCAGCCGGGTCAGGCCGATGTAGAGGACGACGAGGGGCAGGCAGACCAGCAGGGCCGTGAGGGGAAAGAGGACCAGGGCGCCGGAGAGCCAGCGCAGCAGCTCGTGGAAGCCGACCCCGGCGTAGAACCACGAGGGCGGCTCACCGTGGAGCAGCAGGTAGCCGCCGCTGAACAGCAGCAGGTAGGCGTAGGCGGCGGGCAGCGCCGCGGTGATCAGGCGTCGGCACTCCTTGATGAAGCCGGTCCGGGGGTGCCCATTGGTCTCGTTCATAAAGGACGGGAAACGGTGGGAACTGGTCGTTCGGGGTTCAGCCGCCGAGGCGGTTGCCCCGGCCCCCGGCGAGGATGACGGCCATGGTTCGCTGCACCGCGACTCCTCCCGCTGGATTACCTCGTGCGTAACTCGGCGCTTGGAGCGCTTGCGATTATCACAACAATCCGGGGGCCTGACAGCCCCCGGTGGGAGGATACTCCACGACAGGTCTATTCGGTTCGTTGTATCGGACCCGACTTGTCAGGCGGCACTGATTAGAGTTAGCGACAGTTCATCTCGAACCACTTTTGTCGAAAAGACAGCCAGAGGCTCACAACCCAGAAACGCTATGGATGAGATGAAGAAGTTGCTGCTAGTTATGATTGTCTTGATCGTGCCGACCCTTGTCGGTTGCGGTGACGGCACCGCCGAAGAAGCCGCTGCATCTGCCGAGAACCCGGAAGACAATACCGAAGAGATCGCGGGGACTGAGGAGAAGGCCGTTCCCGACTACGACGGACCTGATTTCTACACCCTGGAAGTTGGAAACGAATGGCCCTATTATCACATCTCTTTCGGTTCCGAGAGTCACTCCTTCACCGATGAAGTGTACAACGAGAAGGAAGGGGTGTATTACATCAGGCGCACCTGGAGTCACGGATCAGAAAGCATCACCAAGCTGGAGAAAGAAGGTCCATACGTATATGAGATTGATAGGGATCAACGTGAACTGATCCTGGATATGTCCGCTGAGTTTGGTGATTTCTGGGGCGATTACGAGCTTCTTGATGATAACTACACTTGGACATACAGGGGTGATGAGATCGAAGGCTGCTTTGTTGTTGCCAATGGTTATAATGAGGAAGTCGTCTATGCCCCAGGAGTTGGACCTGTTCGCATAACGACACTCGTCGACCCCGACAATTTGAAGCGCAAGCAGCAGTAACTCCCCGAAACCAGGACCCGCAGATGGTCGTTGAGTTAACAGGTCGGGTCAAGTGACCCGACCTGTTCTCCAGCAGTGTGCCATCACGAAGACAGAGCTAGCCGCTTGCCATCGCCATCACCCCAGCTCTTCCAGCTCGGTCAACGCCGCGCCGTGCTTGAGGTCGTAGTCGCTGACCAGCAGGGAGTCGCAGTTCAGCCGCTCCAGGACCTCGAGGACGACGGCGGTGCCGGCGACGATGATCTCGGCGCGGCGGGGCTCCAGGGCCAGCATCCGGCGGCGCTCGGCCAGCGTCTGTCCGGCCAGCTCGTCGAGGCGCCGTTCGAGGTCGGTACGTTCGAGGCGCGCACCCTGAACCAGCAGGGGCCGGTAATCGTCCAAACCCAGTTCGAGGGCCGCCAGAGTGGTTACGGTGCCGCCGGCGGCCGCGGCGGCGAGAGCGCCGGGAAGCTCGACGGCGCCCAACAGGCCGCGCAGGCGGTTGCGCAGAGCGGTCAGCTCCTCGAAGGTCGGTGGGTCAGCGGCCAGGAACTCGTCGGTCAAGCCGACGGCCCCCAGGGCCAGGGAGCGGTTGCGCAGCCCGCCGTCGCTCCACCAGGACAGCTCCGTCGAGCCGCCGCCGACGTCGAAACAGCAGTACTCCCGGCCGTCGAGCTTCAGGTTGCGCAGCCCCTCCTCGACGCCCACCCGGGTGAGGAAGGCCTCCTCGGATCCGCTGAGGATGTGCAGGCGCAGGCCGTGGCGCTGTTTCAACGCCTCGACCAGCTTCCCGACACCCCCGAGGCGGCGGGCGAAGTGAGTGGCGCAGGCTTTGATCACCTCGGCGCCGTGCCGTTCGCCCCAGTCGAGGGCCCGCGCCGTGGCCGCCAACGCCGCTTGCAGCGCCTCGTCGTCGATAGCACCGTCACGGCTCCCACCCAGCCGGGTGGTCCGGCCCCCGATCGCCAGGGGGGCCAGGGGTCCGCCGGGCAGGACGTCGGCCAGCAGCCAACGCAGGGAGTTGGAGCCGTAATCGAGGACGAGGACGCGCCGGCTCACTCCGGACCGCCCTTCTCCAGCCGCGGCAGACTGGTGCCCGGCCGGGCGACGACGTCGGCGGCGGCGCGGGAGGCCAGCTCGACGGCGCCCGTCGGGTTCAGCCCGGCGGCCAGGGCCAGCCCCAGGGCGGCGCTGACCGTATCACCGGCGCCGGTGGCATCCACCACCCGCCGCGGCGCACAGAGGGCCTCGCGGCGCAGGCGGCCGTCGGCATGGTATAAGTCCATCCCCAACCGGCCCCGGGTGACGCAGAGCCAATCCAGACCCAACTCCCGGCGGCAGCCCGCGGCCTTGTCGGCCAGGGAGGCCGTCCCCCCGGAACCGCACCGCCACCACAGCTCCACCTCGCGCCGGTTGGGCTTCAGGCAGGCCGCCCCGGCGAAGCGTCCCAGATCATCCCGGGTGTCGGCCAGCCAGGGTTTGTTGATTGAGCGGACGGTCTCGAGCAACCGGTCGTCGACGACGCCGTTGCCGTAATCGGAGACCACCACGGCGGCGCAGTCGGCGCCCGCCTCGACGATCAGCCCGCGCAGCCGCTCGATGACGTCGTCGGCGAGGGGCCCGCGCCGCTCACGATAACTGTGGAAGACGTGCTGCTCGTCGGGGGCCGTGGCCACCAGCTTCAGTTTGGCCGTCGTCGGCCGTTCGGCGAGTTCGAGCACCCCGCCGGTGTCGACGCCCAGCTCACCGAGCAGCGCGTTGAGCCGACGCCCCTCCCCGTCCGCTCCCAAAACGGCGACGACACGAACCTCGCCGCCCAGGACGGCGGCGTTGGCGGCCACGTTGGCGGCCTGGCCCGGAGCGATCAGCCGCTCGGCCTCGTCGAGGCAGGCCACCGGTGCTTCCTTGGCGATGGCCGTGACAGCGCCGTAGCGGTACTCATCCAGGCAGAGGTCGCCGACGACCAGCAGGGATCGCCCGCGCACGGCTCGCAACAGGGCCTCGATCTCGGACGGGGATGTATCAGGCATGGGACGATTATAGAGCCCCGGCGGGGTGCGAGTAAAGGGCGCGTTGACTTGAAAGCCCGCGGGTGCTAGGATGCGGGCGCCGCCCACCGGGCGGTCTAAGCCAAAAGCCCGCCTCCCGGAGCCAATGGTGAACTGCAAACTGCTCAGCGAAACCCTGCGGGCGCCCTTCTTCACCGCCACGCTGTCGACGGTCCTGGTGGGCAACCTGGCCGGCTTCGCCCATACCGGACGCCTGGACCCGCTGATGCTGGTGCTCTCCCTGGCGGCGATGCTCTTCGTTCACGCCGGCGCCAACACCGCCAACGACTACTTCGACGCCGCCACGGGCAACGACGACGTCAACCCCTACCACACGCCCTTCAACGGTGGCTCCCGGGTCATCCAGGACGGCCGGGTCAGTCGCCGGACCGTTGGTCTGATCTCCCTGGTCAGCTTCCTGGCCGCTACCGGTCTGGGCCTCGTCATCTGGCTGCTGACGCCGGGAAACCTGATCCTCTGGCTCGGCCTGTTCGGCGTCCTGACCGGCGCCGCCTACACCGCTCCACCACTGCGCTTGGGGTATCGCGGCCTCGGCGAAGCCGTCATCGCCCTCGATTTCGGCCTGCTGCCCGTCGTGGGCGGCTTCTACGTCCAGACCGGCGCCTACCACCCCGCCGCCCTCTACGCCGGGATCACCCCCAGCCTGCTGATCCTGGCCGTCATCTGGATCAACCAGTTCCCCGACTACCAGGCCGACGCCGCCGTCGGCAAGCGCACCCTCGTCGTCAGACTGGGACGGCGACGCTCGCGCTGGATCTTCGCCGCCCTGCTGACCGGCGTGTACCTGGCCTCGCTGATGCTTACCCTCCTCGACCGGGCACCCTGGTGGACACTCCTCGTCTGGACCACCCTGCCGCTGGCCGTCGGCGCCCTGCGCATCGCCTGGCGACGCTACGACGAACCCCTGGAACTCATTCCCGCCGAGGGCAAGACCGTCCAGCTCCAGCTCTTCGGTAACCTGGCCCTGGCCGCCGGTTACCTGCTCGCGGGGCTGAGCTGACGGGTGAACCCGTTGAATAACCGCCGCGGACGCTACGACGGCTCGCCCGAGGTAGGTTTCTCAACGGGCTCCTAACCGGCTTCGGGGGAAGCCCCCTGTGAGAAGTGCTATAATAACCCGTACCGACCCTTAACACCATCAGCCCCAGCACACTCGAAACGGTTGAACGATGGTCTTCGAAGCCCTCAACAGCTACCTGGCCGTGGATCTGACCCGGGTCGTCGAACGGATGGGCGAGATCGTCACCGAGGGCTGGGCGGAGGAGACCGAGCTGCTCGACGGCCTGGCGGCGATCCCCGGCGCTGAGAGCCTGGGCATCCGGCGCACGGTGCGCAGCCTGATCGAGGCCGGAGGCAAGCGCCTGCGGGCCGCCACGGCCCTGCTGGCGGCCCGGGGGCGGGGAGACGCACCGGCCGGCGAGCAGGCCGTCGAACTGGGCGCCGTCGTAGAACTCCTCCACCTGGCCACACTGATCCACGACGACGTCATCGACCGCTCGGCCCTGCGGCGCGGCACGGCCACCCTGCATACCGTCGTCGGCGAGCCCGTGGCCGTCCTGGCCGGCGACCATCTCTATTCTCACGCCCTCTGGGACCTGTTGCGCCTGGTGCCGCGGCTGAATATCGTGCGGCGCTTGGCGCGCACCGTCGACGTCCTCTGCCGGGGCGAGATCCTGCAGAACCGCCTGGCCCGCAGCGGCGACGCCGGGTGGAAGCCGCCAGACGAGGACCAGTACCTACAGATCATCGGCCGCAAGACCGCCGATTTCATCGCCGCCTGCGGTGAGACCGGCGCCCTGCTGGCCGAAGAGCCGGAGCTGGTCGAACCGTTGAGCCGCTACGGTTACGCCCTGGGCCTGGCCTTCCAGATCACCGACGACCTGCTGGACTACACCGGCGCCAGCCGCCGCACAGGTAAGGAGGTCGGCAACGACTGGGAGCTGGGCCGCTTGACCCTGCCGCTGATCCACGCCCTCCACGATCCCACACATCACGAGCGTTTGAGCGTCCTGCTGGACCGCGACGACGACGACGCCCGCGCCGAGACCATGGCCTTGCTGCACCGGGCCGGCTCCCTGACTTACGCACAGCGGCGGGCCGCCGACTTCGTCGAGCAGGCTCGGGACGCCGTCGCCGACTATCCCAACCAGCGGGTTGCCGAGGTGCTGCGCCGTACCGCCAACGACGTCCTCGAGCGCCGGTGCTGAACACCACGAACCAAAACGATATTATTATCGGGAGGATCCGTCGATCCTCCCGATTTCGACTTTCGCGGCCGCCTGAGGCGGCGACCTCTGAAAAACAGCCGGCGCGAAAGCCACTGAACCACGGCACCACAGCGCGTCGGAACTGGCACGGTTTTTGCATCTCGACGACCGTTACGAGCGACGATAACGGTTCGCCTCCGCAAAAACCGTGCCAGTTCCGACGCTTTCCCGTTTCGGCTGTGTGGTGATTTTTCGGGGCTGTTTTTCAGAGGTCGCCGCCGGTCATGATCCCTCGGGCGATTTGGCACAGCGTTTCGTCGTTCTCCGGCGGAAGTGAACGCAGGTCCAGCAGCAGTCGGTCGTCGACCACCCTGCCGTAGACGCCGGCCCGGCGGCAGCGTCGCGCCAGCTCTCGGGCGTTCGGTTGGGCCTGCTCGATCAGTAATCCGGCACCGGGAAAATCGACCAGGGGCAGGGCGCCGGAACCGGCCCGGCCGACGGTGTTCGTCACCTCGATGGTAACGCCGGGCAAAGAGCTTTCCCGCAGCTTACGGCTCAGCAGTTCGGCCCGCCGGTGCAGCTCCTCCGCCGGGGTGCCGAGCAGGCGCAGGGTGGGCAGCTCGTCTTGCCGTCCGGCGAGGTAGAGCTCGAGCAGCGCCGCCAGACCGGCCAGCATGGTCTTGTCGAGGCGGGCCGCCCGGGCCAGGGGATGGTGGATGCAGCGCTCGACGAGCTCCCGTCGTCCGACGATCAGCCCGGCCTGGGGACCACCGAAGAGCTTGTCGCCGGAGAAACAGACCAGGTCCGCGCCGTCGGCCAGGGCCCCGCGGACCGTCGAGGCCGTCCCCGACCAGGGCGTCGACTCCAGCAGGCCGGAGCCCTGATCGTAGATCAGCGGCAGTCTGTGCTCGTGGGCCACAGCGGCCAGCTCGGCCAGATTCGGCTCGCGATAGTTACCCTCGAGGCGGAAGTTAGAGCGATGGGCGGCGAAGATCGCCCCCGTGCTCGTGTCGACGGCCCGGACGTAGTCCTCGACGGTGGTTCGATTGACGCTGCCCACTTCGACCAGACCGCAGCCCGAGCGGGCCATCACCGCCGGCATCTCGAAGGAGCCGCCGATGGCCACCAGGCGCGAGACGCCGACGACGGCGTTCTTCGGTGCGCAGCAGGCCGCCAGACAGATCAGCGTCGCCGCTGCGTTGTTGTTGAAGGCGCAGCCGGGTTGACCGAGCAGTCTCTCCAGCCGCCGACCGACGACGTCCTGACGTTGACCGCGCCGACCGCTGTCGGGCTCGATCTCCACCGTGGCCGCGCCCGCCGCGGCCCGCATGGCTGCTGCGACCTCGGGATGCAGCGGCGCCCGTCCCAGGCCGGTGTGCAGCACCACGCCGGTGCAGTTCAATACCGGAGCGACCTCGTTCACGATCAGACCTCATTCCCGTTGAGGGTACAATTCATTGTACCCTCAACGGTACCCTGGGGCCAAGGCTCAGGCAAAAACCGCTGGAAAACCAATCCGGAACAGCTTTCACAGCGGGTTCTTCACCCAGACCGGCATATCCGCAACCCGCTGTAAGCCCGCGACATACCCGTTTCGGGCTACGCCCCCCTTGACAAGGAGCCCAAGTTTCTGCTAACCTACACCTTCCGTTGCAACCGTACTCCGGTGGAAATCCTTCACCGGACTGTAACCACACCAACGATGAACTGGGGTGACTACGGTCACCTCGCATAGGGGGTGTACGATGAAGAAACTACTCACTCTCACCTTGATCGGCATTTTCGCGCTGGTCGCGCTGAGCTTCACCGCCTGCGAGAGCGAAGAGGAAGAGGCCGCTGAGGAGGCCGCTGCCGCGCTCGAGGAAATGGGCGAGGAGATGGAAGCCGCCGCCGAAGAAGCCGCCGCCGAAGCCGAGGAAATGGCCGCCGACGCTGCTGAAGCCGCTGAGGAAGCCGTCTCCGAAGCCGAGGAAGCCGCTGATGAGGCCGCCGCTGAAACCGAGGCCGCCGCTGAAGAGGCCGAAGGTGAGGCTGAGCAGACCGAAGAGTCCGCTCAGTAACCAATCTTCACCAATCCTGAAGGGGCCTGGATTCAGGCCCCTTCTTTTTACGGCGCACGTCGGTTTTATCCCGGGGCGCAGCAATCACCCATGTACGCGTAGAAGGGGCCTGGATTCGGGCCACTTCTCTTTTTTATCGCCGGATCAGTTTATCGCCGGATCAGTCTTTTCCCTGGGCTCAGTTATCACCCACGTTCACGCAGAAGGGCCTGGATTCGGGCCCCTTCTCGTTTACGCCTTTTCGAGAAAGCAGCGAGGGCTTCCCGCTACCTGAGGAAGCTCGCGAGGTAAGGCGTTCAGCTCCCCAACAATTGCGTTACCCGACCAATCAGCCGAGCTGCCTGCCGCCTCTTTAAGCCAAGTGAGTACCGTTTCGTCACCCCGGGCTAACCGGTTTGAGCAGCCGCCCCTACTCCGGTCGCCGTCACGGTTCTTGCATTCCGGGTTCGACCCGCCGCTGCGGGCCGAACCCGGGCAAGAACTCGCGCCGGCGCCCGCGCTCTACACGACTGGGGTACACCGAGTCGTGAGAATCAGTAGTCGACGGTGAAATCGCGGTAGCGCTTGGTCGGCGGGGTCCACTGGACGTCGACCTTGTCGACGGCAGCGGTCGCCGGGCCACGCTTGAGCAGGCGTAGTAGTTGTTGGAGTTCATCGCGGCCGCCCTCGACGACGACGCGGACACTGCCGTCGGGCAGGTTGGCCACGGTGCCGGTCAGGCCGAGGCTCCGGGCGTGGCGCAGGACGAAGTAGCGGAAGCCGACGCCCTGGACGCGGCCGTGGATGCGGGCGGTCAGGGCGCTCATGCTTTCTCCTCCCGGCGTTCCCGGGCCAGGGCGAGGGCCCGCTCGACGGCGGCGTCGGGGGATTCGGCGATTTCTAGCGTGCCGCGGTAGGAGCCCCGACCGCCGCGGCGCGCCCCAGCCTCCGGGTTCCAACTGCCCAGGCTGACCACGGGGCGGTCGATGTTGAGAGCCAGGGCGATCTCGGAGAGGGTGCCGTAGGAGCCGTCGATGGCGATGACGGCTTCACCGGCGGCGACGACGAGGATGTTGCGCGCCAGGCGCATCCCTGTGGGCAGGGCGAGGGTCAGCTCGGCGTTGCCCTCGTCGTGGTCGTAGCCGCGCAGGATGCCGATGGTCGTACCGCCGACGGCGCGGGCGCCGCGGCAGGCGGCGGCCATCACCCCGCCGTAGCCGCCGCAGACGAGGACCGCGCCGGCGGCGGCCAGACGACGGCCGACCTCTTCGGCGATGTCCGCCGTAGCGGCGTCGCAGCTCGAACCACCGATGACGCTGATCTGCAGGGCACGCTCCACGATCGTCTCCGCGACGCTCACTCGGTTGGTATTCTAAAACCCAACCCCGAGCGGGGTCAATGCGGTCCGTGCTATAATCATTACGTCACCGTCACTGAATTGAGTATGCTGCAACGAATCACCTTTCTCGTCCTGGTGTTCGTCACCGCCCTCATCGGCGGCGGCGCCGCCGATGATCTGGCGGATTTGCTCGAACGGCTGGCTGCGGCCGAGGGGCCGGCGGAGCTGGGTCCGTTGATCGAGGAGTTGAACGCCCTGGGCGATCCCCGGGCGGCCGGTCCCCTGGCCCGGCGTTATCTGGTCGCCGATGACTCGATCAACGAGCTGCGCGACGCCGTCTACGGGTTGGGCTGCGCCGCCGCCCTGCCCGCCGTCGTCGAGGGTTGGCGGGAGCTGGACGAACTGGGAATCAACCGTTTGGTCGACCTGGCCTATCGGGCCGACGATCCGACGGCCCACGCCCTGCTGAAGGAGGTCCTGGCGGAGGGTGACGAGCGCGAGCGCGCCCTGGCGGCCGGCCTGCTGGGGCGTCTGCGCTGCGGTCCAGCCGCGGAGGCCCTGGCCGCCGCCCTGGATGATCCGTCCGAGCGGGTGCGTCTGGCCGCCGCTGGAGCCCTGGGGAGTCTCGGCCGCCGCGCCGCGGAGCTGCTGGAGCTCTGCGAGGACGCCAGGTCGACTTCGGCGCGTCGCCGGTACCTGCTGTCCGCCCTGCGCTGCGGCGATCCGGCCCACGCCGAGCTGTTCCGCCGGACCCTGCGCGAGGCCGAGGGTGAAGAGCTGATCGAGCTGCTGGACATCCTGGAACTGCACCGTCCCGCCGGCTGGGAGGAGGCGCTGCTGGAGGCCCTGCTCGCCGATCCCGCCGCGGGTGCCGGACTGTTGAGCAAAGTCGCCGCCGTCGACGAAGCGGCGGCGGCCCGGCTGAGCCGGAACCTGATCGCCGCGACCGACGATCCCCGGGCCGTCGAATATGCCCTGCGGGTTCTCGCGCGCCAGGAAGTCCCCCTGGAGGAAGACCTGCTGCTGCCGCTGCTGGACGACGGGGCTCGGCATTATCGAATCGCCCTGGAGCTGGTGGGCCTGCTGCCGCCGGAGCGCGCCGTCGAGCTGCTGCGCCTCGAGCTGCCCCTGGACGAGCCGGAGCGGCTGGCGGAATGGCAGCTCGAGCCGCTGACCCACGTGGAGGGCGGCGCCTTCGACGAGGTACTTATCCGGGCCGCCGCCGGGGGTTTTGAAACCGCTACGCGGGCTCTCCACGGGAGACCGGACGGCCTGGAAACCCTGCTGGAGCTCGCCGGCGACCCGTCGCGCAGCACGAACCGGCTCGATTATCAGCTCATCGAAGCCTGTTGGGCCCTGCGCGGAGAGCCCGCCGCGGCGCAGACGCTGCGCTCGATCTTTACCGACGAGAATGTGCACTGGGAGATCGGCATGGCGGCGGCGGCGGCCCTGGCCTACGGCGGCGACGCCGAGGCCCTGGAGCTGCTGCGCAGTACAGCCTTACTGGGCGAGAACGCCTTCACCAGCCGGGCCCTCGATTACCTTGAAGATATCGAGCCCCGGGACTCGATCGACATCTTCGCCGCCTGTCTGGGCGGACGTTCGCTGATGAGCGGCACCGGTTATACGGCCCGGCGCATCCTGCGCGAGCTCGAGGAGACGCCGACGGGCGACATCGCCGACGCCTGCCTCAACGTACTTCGACTCTCGGAGAATCCGACGGCCCGGGAGGACGCCCTCTGGGTGCTGGAGCGCCGCGACGACCCTACGGCCCACCGGGCCCGCCGACGTTACTACGACCGCGACTGGAAAGATGACTAGAGCCGCCCGCTGCTACAACTGCAACTCCCCTCTGGGGGCTTCCGGCTCCGGCGTCGTCTGTGCCGAGTGCGGCTCGGTCTGCTTCGTGCGCGGAACAGCGGTCCTGCCCCACCTGATTTCACGCTTGTCGCCGCTGGATCCGGCCCAGCGTCTGTCGGAGCACCTGGGCGAGCTGGGGCTGAGCTGTCGTCTCGAAGCCGCCGAGGCGCTCTACCTGCCCTGCTACCTCTTCGGCCGTCCCGGCGGCGAGGCAGTCTGGGAGCCGGCCTTCGACGATCTCGTCAGCCGTTTCATCCGCCGCTACCGGCCGCCGACGGGCAAGCTCGAGCCCTTCAGGGATCCCGGGGAAGAGCGGCTCCTCGTCGCCCCGACCGTGGGCCTCCGGCGCGCCGCCGCCCGATTGGTGCAGCGCGGCCTGTCCCGGGAGAGTTACCGCGCTGAAGCCCTCGTCCACCTGCCGGCCGACCGCTTGCGCTACCAGGTGGATCACCGCCGCTCGGCGGCGCTGGCCCTGGTCGACAGCATCTACACCGAGAACCCGCCCGCTTCACGCTCCGAGGCGCTCAACCGCCTGCGCTTGTACATCGGCGGCGGCACCGCCGCCGTCGTGCTGGCCACCACGGTGCTCCTCGGCGGTTGGGGCGGGGCCCTGCTGGCCCTGGGCGAAACCCTCGCCGGAACGGTCCTGCTGGCCGCCCAGAGTCGTCGCGACGGCTCCTAGGCCGGGGTCAACTCGGTTTTGGCTTCGACCCCGAAGCAACCCCCTGTCCGACCATTGCTTGCCCTCTAACAATACCAATACCTGGACAGGTTCATTATACAAGGCAGCAACCCCGGCATCGCCTGGAAAGGTAGCATCGCGGCTTGTAGCATCGCGGCTGGTAGATGTTTAGGGGGGGGGTTCGACCGTGGAAAACATCTTGTTGAAATAGGTTCCCGGTCGTGATACAATCCGTTCATCGTTCGTATCGTTTCAGGCCGCCTCCTGTTCATAGGGGATGGAGGACGGCTGACGGACGAGCCAACTGGCAGTCTATACCACCCTACAACCAAGGAGCTGTCATGAAGAAACTTTTGCTGATCACCCTGGTGCTCGCTCTGTTGGCGCCGGCCATGGCCAAGAACATGGCCGAGGGCAAGTTCTCCGCTGGCGTCGGTTTCGGTAACGGCGTCTCGATGCTCTGCCCCGGTAACGCCTGGGCGGCCGGCATCAACCTGCAGTACACCCTGCCCGGCATCGCCTTCCAGGGCTACTTCGACTATCATCTGGCCCTGCAGCCCGAGGCCGACGACCTGGGTGACGCCACCGAGTCCATCATGGACTTCGGCCTGGATATCCTGGGCGTCGTCGGTGACGGCCCCTTCGTCGGCTACACCGGCGTGGGCTTCTTCTACATGATGTCGAGTCTGGATATGGGTATCGAAGGTGTCGATGCCGTTGACATGAGCACCCTGGGTCTGAACTGGTCCGCCGGTGTCGATTACTTCCTCACCGACATGATCGCCCTGGGCTTCGAAGTCAACGCCCCGATCTCCCTCTCCTCCGACGACGGCGGCGAAGATGACTACAACGGCGCCGCCAACGCCGCCGGGCTGTTCTACAAGAGCACCGTCAAGTTCTTCTTCTAGATCCGACATCTTCGATTGTACACGGGGTCCCGAGAGGGACCCCGTTTTTATCGGCGGCGAGAAGTGGCGCTAACTCTGTCTTCCACCAGCCGGACCCTTCCTGCGACTACGGCGATAGGCCCTGCGATTGCCTCGGACGGGGGTTCAGCACTTTACCGGTGTGGTTACAGCCTCTCTACAGGGGACGGCCCTCGGCTCTGTCCGGCGGGCCTTAACCGATCTCCCAGGTCAAACACATCCCAGGATGAAACAAGCTCGTGGATCAAGCTCGATCCGATGAGACAGAAGCTGAACCCGGCCTGAATTGCCTGAGACTCGGCTGACGGCGGCAACGAAACACAGAGGCAGCGCTCTCACACGCTCGCCTCAGCGTCCGCCATAAGCAAAACCGCTCCCACAGCCGGAAAACAGGAGGGTAAGGACTACCATTACAATACGACAGCCAGTGACTGCTCTCCAACGGCGGTACAGTACCCACTCACCGACCAGCGGTAAACTGTTTAGTGGGTACGCACGGAAGCTACGGGGACGACAAACGGCTTGCAAGGCTCGGTTCGCAAGGCTCGGTTCGCAAGGCTCGGTTGAAGATTGGACCGCAAAGGGCAAGGGGGCCTGCAGGTCCCCCTCTCGCATTCCCCGACCAGCATCAGCCGGGCGGCCGGCGCTTTGTCGGCGATGACCTTGTCAACCCGGCCGCCGCCGCATCCCGTAGGGCGGGGGCCCTACTCCGCCCTACCATGGAAAAGGGGCGACTGAACTCAGTCGCCCCTACGGCGAGGCAGCCGAAATCGGCGGTCCTAGTAATGGCCCTTGGGCGGCCAGCGCGTGTCAAGCCAGTCCCGCTGTTTCCAGTAGACGTAGTCGCCCTTGAACAGCTTGCGGTTGCGTGTGATCAAATCGCGCAGGAAGCGGTGCCGGGCGGCGTGGAGACCCAGCTTGGGGTAGCGACGGTCCTCGCGCACGGCGTCGACGAGCTCCCTGCCCAGGCGGGCGGCCCGGGCGTAGAGGGCCGCGCCGTCGTTGGGCCGGCTGTAGACCATGTAGACCCCGGCCAGCTCGCCGACGAGGTCGTAGCCCATCATTTCGCAGCAGGTGCCCAGGTAGCGCGCCACCTCCTGCTCGCCCATCCCGGCGCTGGTGGCCACGGCGACGGCGTGGCGGCCGGTCAGCTCGGGACGGTGCAGCAGCGACATCGAACGATCCAGGAAGGCCTTGAGCTGGGCGGTCACACCGAAGACGTAAACCGGTCCGGCCAGCACCAGGGCATCGGCGTCGCGCAGCTCCTCGTGCAGCCGGGAGACGTCGTCGTCGAAGGGACAGGGCTCGCCGGCCAGGCAGTGGGCCGTGCCCTTGCAGGGGTTGATCTCCAGTTGGGCCGGATAGCGTTCGACGACCTCGCCGCCCGCCTCCCGCCAGGGCCGTAACAGCTCGCCCGTCAGCCTGGCCGTGTTACCCTCGGCGCCGTAGGGCGAGCCGTTGATTAACAGCAGTTTCATCAGAACCTCCAAACCTCCAACGGGTTCGGACAATGCGGATCATCAACCGCCAACCGGCGTCGGATATCTCATCCAACGCCGGTTCGGGAACATCAAATCGCCAGAGGGAGGAGGGACACTAGGAACCGCTCTGGGGTCTGAAGACGGGCAGGCGCCTGCGCAAACCTGCAATAGCTTCGGCGAAGCGGCGCCGGAAGACCGCCACCTGGTACTCGAAAAGCAGAGAACCGAATAGCTCTTTGACGGAGATTATCTCATCGGCCAAATAGGCATTGGCCCCGGCGAAGGTGAAACCGTGCTGCAGATTGCCGCGCCGGGCCTGCTCGAGAGCCCCGGCGATACAGTAGTGCGCCTGACGCTGGTCGCAGGTCTTCATGCACTTCCAGGAGCAGTTGCGCGGCTCCTTTTCGCCACGCTCGGCGGCCCGCAGGAAGTCGTTGTTGACCGCCCGGCCCGGCAGCCCCAGGGGGCTGTCGATGATGACGATGTCTTCCTGTTTGGCGTTCAGGTAGGCCTGCTTGAATTCCGCGGCGGCATCGCACTCGTGGGTGGTCACGAAGCGGGTGGCCATCTGGACCCCGGCGGCACCCAGCTCGAGAAAATGTTCGACGTCGCCGCCGGTGTAAACGCCGCCGGCGGCGATCACCGGGATTGATCGACCGAGGCGTTCGCTGTGTTGGGCGACTACCTCCAGCACGTCGCCGACGAGGTGTTCGAGGGCGAAGGCCGGGTCTTTGAGCTGTTTTCGGCTGAAGCCCAGGTGACCGCCGGCCAGGGGGCCCTCGACGACAAAGGCGTCGGGGGAGCGGCCGTAGCGCTTCTCCCAGCTCCGCAGGATCAGCTCGACCGCCCGGCCCGAAGAAACGATGGGGATCAGTTTGGTGTGTAGCTTCGCCGCGCCGGCGTCGGCGACGATCGGCGGTAGCTTCAGCGGCAGCCCGGCACCCAGGAAGATGCACTCGACGCCCCGCTCGACGGAAAGCTGGAAGTAGTCATCGTAATCGGTCAGGGCCACCAGGATGTTGACCCCGATGGCGCCTTTAGTCTGGCGGCGGCTCCGGGCGATTTCGCGACGCAGAAACTCGAGGCGGGAGACCAAGCTGTCGCGGGGTTCACCGTCGAGATCGGCGCCCTTGAGTATGGCCGCCGAAATGACGCCGACTCCACCCTCGTCGGCCACGGCCGAGGCGAGGGAGGATAAGGACACCCCGACCCCCATCCCACCCTGGATGATGGGCAGGGGGACGTCCATGTCTCCAATGGTCAGCTTGGGCAGATGGGGTAATCGTAGCATTAACGGTCCTTGGGGCGGAAGGCGGGGTTTGTTCGGGCAAAACATAAATGTAGTATGGATTTATTCCCGTCAACCAACCTGCGGGACACCCAACTTGACGAGCCTCCTTTTTTCCGCTTCCTTTCTCTACTACATTATACGTTATTGCGGGCAAAAAAAATCCCCATTTTTCAATTATTTACGAAATTTCTCCGCCATCCGGGCCAAGCCTGTCTGCACACCCCCCCCCTGACAATCCGCAGGGCTTCCTGAAACAGACAAGAGTGTTGCACAACCGTCTATACTCTTGCTGGTTTTCCTGCTGCAGCGGTATCCCGGTCGCCACAAGCCCTGTCAGCCTGGAGTCACCACGGCCGGTAGGCATTGATAATTCGTCATCCCAATGACGGCCGCGCATTGATCGATGGTTGCCGGCCCACACCGGTGGTTTATCCACAGCCTCGGGCGCTTCATCGAGGAGAAGGCCCACCGTTTCGACCAAGCAAGCGCCATCCCCTTGGCAGCCTGGCAGTATCCTATCAAGGTCCATGTCGATCCACCGGGGTGTTCCCGAGGCGCCAAACGGAAGAAAAAGCGGAAAAAGACCACACGCCGGCGCGAGTGGTCTTTCCGATACCACGAACACGGTTTCCAGCGTCCCGTATCAATCCCAGACTTTGTCATCGGGGATACAGTAGTCGCAGGGCAGCTTACCCGCTGTGACCAGCATCTGGGCCTCGAAAACGGCCACCAGGTTCTCGGCGCCGATTCGCGGCGCGTGGCCGTAGCCCACCCGGTGGTAGCTGTCCTGCTCGTCCGAGGCTAAGTAAACGGCGGGCGGGTCCAGCGCCGGATCGAAGACCCCCCGGCCGGCCGCAAAGGCTTCGGCCATCAACCGGCGGTACTCCTCGGCCCGCTCGCAGTTGGGCAGGTAGCGCCAGGCCACCGCCCAGCCACCTTCGAGCAGCTCCGCCCCCACATCTTCGCAGCTCAGGGTCTCGACGTAGGCCAACCAGCGCCAGGTGCTGGAACCGTCGCGCTCGTCGAGGTCCGCCGACAACCAGACCTGTGTCCCCGGCGGCAACAGCTCCTCCAGGGCCGCCCCGGCCTCCGCATACCCCGGGCGGTAGCGCTCCGGGGTGTTGATGCCGATCAGGCGGACCGTGTGCCGATACGGCTCGTCTGGGCCGTATTCGCCGGCGTCGACCCCCTCCAACCAGTCGGGTAAATAGATGCTGAAGGTGTCACCGTCAATGACCTCGCAGACCGTCACCACCTCCGCGTCGGGAAAGGGTATCTCCGACCTGCCGGCGTCTACCGACATGACAAGCGACAGGACTAGAAAGACAACCGCGGCGCCGTAGCGTTGCGTCGAAATGCACATGAGGCTTCCTTGCCTTGAATGGCTCGTTCCGGAGCCCAAAGCGTTGCGAAAACGATTGGAACCGGCGAGATGCCTCTGCCGCCGGGACCTTTGAAAAACAGCAAACCCCAACGGCCGCCAATCGCCGGACGGCCCGCGCCGGAACTGGCACGGTTTTTGCGGAGGCGGACCGTTATCGTCGTCCGTAACGGTCACCGAGATGCAAAAACCGTGCCAGTTCCGGCGCAGCGGGACAGCCGTACCGCAAGGCTCTTGCGCGTTTGTTTTTCAAAGGTCCTCGGCAACACGGTCGGTCGTTGAGCGAAGCCGCAGAGCAGTTGTCCGGAGTTGGGCCGTTGGATCGAGGAGCGATGGTGGGCCGCTCAGGGCGGCTTCGAAGGA
Organism: Candidatus Coatesbacteria bacterium; assembly: GCA_014728225.1. NCBI lineage: Bacteria > Candidatus Coatesiibacteriota > Candidatus Coatesiibacteriota bacterium. Next base: position 29,638 of record WJLX01000079.1, read on the forward strand.
CAGGAAAGACGTGTCATGATGTTGGATTAGAATACTACTCCGGACTGACAGAAGCTGGCGATGGGCAAATTTGCCGGAAAAAACCGCCGGCGCGACCGGCGGTTTTCTACTCGCAGAGTACTGGTCGGCGGTTAACCGACCTTACGGTCGCGCTCCTTGAGGGCCTCGGCGACGGGGTCCAGGCGTTCGCGGACCACGCGGGCGGTGAGTTTGACCTTCTTGACCGGCACGGGCAGGTTATAGAAGGCTTCGAGCATCAGCTCCTCGAGAATGGCGCGCAGTCCCCGGGCGCCGACCTTGCGCCGCATCGCCTCGCCGGCGATCTCGCGCAGGGCGCCCCGGGTGACCTCGAGCTCGACACCCTCGAGCTCGAACTGGCGCTGGTACTGGCGCACCAGGGCGTTGCGCGGCTTGGTCAGGATGGTGGCCAGTTGATCCTCGTCGAGCTCCCGCAGCCGGGCGGTCACCGGCAGGCGGCCGACCAGCTCGGGGATCAGGCCGTACTTGATCAGGTCTTCGGGCTCCAGCCGGGCCTCGCGCAGCTCACGCTCCTTGTCGGTATGCGGCTCGTCGGAGAAGCCGATGATGTTGCGGCCCACCCGCCGGGCGATGATCTGGTCGAGGTCATGGAACATCCCGCCGCAGATGAACAGGATGTTGGTGGTGTCGATGTAGATGTATTTTTGTTCCGGGTGCTTGCGCCCGCCCTGGGGCGGGACGGCGGCCACCGTGCCCTCGATGATCTTCAGCAGGGCCTGCTGGACGCCTTCGCCGGAGACGTCGCGGGTGATCGAGGGCGAGTCGGTCTTGCGCCCGATCTTGTCGATCTCATCGATGTAGACGATGCCGTGCTGGGCGCGTTCGATGTTGTAATCGGCGGCCTGGACCAGCTTGAGGATGATGTTCTCGACGTCCTCGCCGACGTAGCCGGCCTCGGTCAGTGTGGTGGCGTCGGCGATGGCGAAGGGTACATTGAGGCTGCGGGCCAGGGTCCGGGCCAGCAGGGTCTTGCCGGTGCCCGTCGGGCCGACGAGGAGGATGTTGGCCTTTTCCAGCTCGACCCCGTCGTCGTCTTCCTGCACGGCGCCGGGGCTGAAGTCACGTCGAGCGGGTCGCAGCAGATTGTGCTCGATGCGCCGGTAGTGGTTGTAGACCGCCACGGCGAGGATCTTCTTGGCCCGATCGTGACCGACGACGTAATCGTCGAGTTTCCGGCGGATCTCGCGCGGGGTGGGAACTTCCCCCAGCTCCTCCTCCACGGTCGGTTTTTCGCTCTGCAAGTAGCGGGCCGAAAGCCGGATGCACTCGTCGCAGATGTTGGCCGAGTTGCCGATGATCAGCCGCTTGACCCGGCTCTGGGGCCGGCCGCAGAAGTTGCACTTGAGCTCTTGTTTGTCCGTTTTGTCGGTCACTGGTAGCCTTTCGCGCCGTTAAGGTCGCCTTTCCGACTCCTCGTCTTTACTCCAGAACGGACCGTGTATAACACAGCCGGCCCCGTCGAGGCAAGGCGGTTGATAAGCCGGACGGACTCGATTATGATTGCGTTATCAATCGATTATACTACACCGAGCCCCGAGGAACCGAAGGAACCGAAGGAACCGAAGGAGCCGAGCGATGGCTGATTTCAAGGAATTGTTGAAGCGGCGCTACCTGCTGACGGTCCTGGCCGTCGCCCTGATCGCCGCCCTCTTCCTGCCCCTGCCGGCCTACCAGAGTTCGCTGCGCACCGATTCCGCCAGCCACCGGCTGGACTTCGTCGAGGGACGCTCGGTCTTCGGCGGTTTTACCTCCGCCTACTCGGGCCATCCGACCTATTACCGCGCCCTGTTCGAGTTGCTGTACGGCCTGGAGAGTCGGTGGGGCCTATCACCCTTCGGTTTTCGTCTGATAAGCGCTCTGCTGGTTTGTCTGGGGGCTCTGTTGGCGGCCCGCCTGACCACGGGATTGACCGGGGAGAAGAGCCACGGCCTGGTCGCCGGGGTCCTCTTCGCCCTCCATCCCCTGGTCGGTTACATGATCCTGCGCCCGATCAACCAGGTTACGCTGTTGGCGGTGGTGCTGATGCTGGGGGCGGTGGGCGCCTTCACCGCTGCGTTGCGGTCCGGGGAATCCCGGCGGCGCCGTTGGCTGTGGGGTCTGTCTCTGGCGGCGGCCCTGGCGGCGATGCTGACCAAAGAGATCGCCCTGCCCCTGCCCGGGGTGATCTTCCTCATCGCCCTGCGCGAGCGGCTCAAAAACGACGAGGTCTTCGACGACGCCCTCAAGTACGCGGCACTGCGCCTGCTGCCCTTCGTCGGCGTCCTCGCCGCGGCCCTGCTGCTGCGCTCGGCCGCCCTGGGCGGCCTGGCGCTGATCGGTGAGCAGGGCGGCGAAGGCCTGCGCTCTCTGGGAGCCTTCGCCGTCAACGCTCTGTGGCCCCCGGCCTTCGACCACCTCCTCGAGGACGGCTCCCGAACACTCGAACTGGCCGTCTGCGGACTGCCCTTCGCCCTCTGGCTCGTCATCGCCCTGGTGCGGAACATGAAGGAAACAACGGACAAAGGCCGCCCGTTGTTGCGCCGGTTGTTCGTTCACCCAACCGTCTTCGTCCCGCTGTGCAGCTTGCCCCTGCTGGTGCCTCTCTACGGTCGCCCAAGCATGCTGGATTCCCTGGTGTTCTTACCTGCTTTCATCATCCCCGCCGCCTGGCTGTTCGTCCGGCTGGCCCGCAAAAGACGCGCTCCGGCAACGATCCTGGCCGTCATCGTCCTGGGATGGTTCTGCATCGCCGGAGTGACCGACGCCCTGCTCTGGTCGCGGACCTCGGCGACTAACGACCGCCTGGTTGCAGCCCTGGAGGCTGAGCTGCCCGATATCACCGCCGCCAGGGGCTACGTCTTCCTCAACCCACCCTCCTTCTATCGCGACGACAGCTGTCTGACCCGCCTCAACCCGCCCGGTGTGACCTACGCCATGGCCGATCAGCTAATGCACCTGGCTCCGGGTATCGGCTACGCCGACGCCTCCCGCTGGCGGGGCGCTGATCCCGCCGGCGAAGGGGCCGGCGTGGACGTCGACGGCCGCACGATCACCCTGAACCTCAGCCACGGTTGGCTGGCTCCACCACCAAACGACGCCCGCCGCGAACCCGTTCCCCTCAAGCCCGAGCTGTCCGGCGAGGTCGATACCCTGACACTGGTGTACCCCGGTGTGCCCACCTACGCTCTCGCCGAAGGACGCTTGGCCGTGATCAAACGCTGACCCCAACGGGACCGCAACCGACCTTTGAAAAGCAGCCCGCGGCGGCGCAATCCGTCAAACAAAACCCCGCCCCGGAACTGGCACGGTTTTTGCGGAAGCGGACCGTTATCATCACCCTAACGGTCGGCGAGATGCAAAAACCGTGCCAGTTCCGGGGCTGAAGTGTCAAGCAGCGGTGAAGGTCCTGGGAGTCTGCTTTTCAAAGGTCGGCTGCGGTGTGCAAAGCGGACCCGGTGGGACGGGTCCGCGGGGTATCTTAACTGTTTGGTTAGCCCAGTTCACGCTTTTCGAGGATCTTGTCGACGAGGCCGTACTCGAGGGCTTCCTGGGCGGGGATGAAATTGTCGCGTTCGGTGTCCTTTTTGATCGTCTCGATGTCTTGACCGGTGTGATGGGCCAGGATCTCGGCCATTCGCTGCTTGAGTCGCAGGATCTCCTGGGCGTGGATCTCGATGTCGGTGGCCTGGCCCGAGTAGCCACCCAGGGGCTGGTGGATCATCAGGATACTGTTGGGCAGGGCGAAGCGTTTTCCCTCGGTGCCGCCGGCGGAAAGGACCGCGGCCATGCTGGCCGCCTGGCCGATGCAGTAGGTCGAGATGTCGGGGCGGACGAACTGCATGGTATCGTAAATGGCCAGACCGGCGGAGACGTAGCCGCCCGGCGAATTGATGTACAGGGCGATGTCCCGACTGGAGTCCTCCTGCTCCAGGAAAAGGAGCTGGGCGATGACCAGGTTGGCGATGCTGTCGTCGATCGGGGTGCCGATAAAGATGATGCGCTCCTTGAGCAGGCGGGAGTAGATGTCGTAGGCCCGCTCGGTGCGACCGGACTGCTCGATGACGATGGGAACGAGGCTCATGGATTTCCTTTTGTTGGGTTGGAGCACGCGGCTCACACAAATGGTCGGGTAATCTCCGCGGGCAATTATAGCAGAGCGGTCGTATTTGTCCCAACACTCGTCCCACCTCTTGACGAGACGGGCTTGAGCGAATAAAATCAACCCTGGTCAACGGGTTAACTAGTCCTCTCCCGACAGACGCGGTTGATCGGCAGGCAACCAGAACGATGCGCAGCGATCGCTTCACCGTCATCATCAACCGGGACAACATCCTGGGCACCTACCGCCGCGACTACTCCCGTCGCGGGGTGCGCAATTTCTTCATCATCCTGGGTCTGTTCCTCGTCGGCTCGTCCGTCCTGGTCCTGCTCTACTCCGACAACGTCCGCAAGAATCTGGAGTTGTACTCCCTCGGCTTGACCGACGAGCGTCAACAGGAACAGCTCACCAACTCCCACGATCGCGTGGCCGAGTTGAGTTCCCGACTTGACCAACAACGCGAAGTCACCGATATAGCCCGTTTACTGCACACCCTGGGGCCGGTCCCGGCCGCCGAACGCGAGGGGGGCATCGGCGGTGTCGAGCTGGGTCATCTCTTGGAGGGCTTTCCGCAAATCACCAGCTCCGATCTCGATCACCTTTCGCAACGCTACTTCGAGCGCACCCTGCGACTGAGCGGAGCGGTCCGGATGGAAACCACCCTGGTCAACGAAACCATCGAGCGCTCACGCCGCGAGGCCGACATCCGCAATCATACGCCGACGATCAAGCCCGTCGTCGGCCACATCATCAGCTACATCGGCAACCGTATCCACCCGATCACCGGTCGGATCCATTTCCACCGGGGCATCGATATCCAGGCGGCCTGGGGCACACCGATCTTCGCTCCCGCCGACGGCGTGATCAGCTTCGCCGGGGTTCGCGGCGGCTACGGCAAAACCTGCTTCGTCGATCACGGCTACGGCTACCAGACCCGCTACGGCCACTGCTCGACCCTTCACGTCGTCGAGGGTCAGGAGGTCGAGCGGGGACAGATCATCGCCGAGATCGGTTCGACGGGGATGTCCACCGGTCCCCACCTGCATTACGAAGTTCTGGTCGAGGGCAGCGTCACCAATCCGCTGGCCTATATCTACCCCGATTACGAGTTCGACTGAGCGCACTCGCCCGTATTAAGACAGGCCCCGGTTGAGCCTGTTCTTTTTTTATCCGCCCCGGCGGCGGCGACCTTTTTCCATCGCACGACTAGCGCGCTGCGACACGCTAAACCGCCGGAACCGGCACGGTTTTTGCATCTCGGCGACCGTTGGAACGAATGTTAACGGTCCGCCTCCGCAAAAACCGTGCCGGTTCCGGCGGTTTAGCATCGGGGCGGTCCTGCGCCTCGGGCTACGCTGCTTTAAAGGTCGCCGGCGGCGGTAGTCGCCGATGCTTCGCAAGTCCTGTTAGCTATCGGGGTTGCCGACGTGCTATACTACCATTGAATCTTTGCGAAACTAACCGACTCTCTGGAGGTCGACGATGTCGAAATGGTCGCGTCTGGCCCTGGTGTTGCTGTTGCTCACGGCCGGCGGAGCCCTGGCCGATGCCGAGGAGCTCTTCGAGGACGCCGAGGAGTACTACAACAACAAGAGCTATCATCTGGCCCTGGAGAATTACGAGGAGCTGATTTCCCGCTACTCGGGCAGCCGCTACGTTCCCCAGGCGATGTACAAGGCGGCGCGCTCGGCGGAGTACCTCTCCGAGTACGAGGCGGTCAGCGGCTATTATCTCAGGCTGGCCAAGTACTACGGCGACACCTACTGGGGCGCATTGGCCAAGCTTCAGGTCTCCGACAACATGTTCTGGTGGAGCCACCCCGAGCTGACCTATCCGCAGACCTACACCATGCAGCAGCAGTTGCTGTTCGAGGCCGCCGAGACCATGGAGGACGTCAAGGACGACCTCGACGAGCCTTACGACGCGGAGTGCGTCGATCAGCTGGCCCGGCTCTACATGCGCTTGGGCAACCAGGCCGTCTACAACGAGGACGGCGGAGTCGACGAGGATTTCGACGCCGACGCCTGGTGGTGGGAGAATTACGAACGGTCCGTGGAGCTGGAGCCCTCACCGGAGATCGCCCAGGAGGCCTACTACGCCATGGGCCAGCGCAGGCTGGGCCGCGTGTTCGTCGAGCCCTACCCGGAGGAGGCGCCGACGCTGCAGCAGTGGCGCTCCCTGATGGCCGAGCGCTACGAGACCAACCTGGAGTATCTCGAGGACGCGCTGGAGTACTGGGGGGTAATCCTCGAAAACTGGCCGGAGTGCCGGACGGCCCACCGGATTTTCATCGATCGCGCCGAGTACACCGAGGTGTTCCTCGATTCCCCGTCCGGCGCCCTGGAGCTGTACCGTGAGGCCGCCGAGCGCTACGAGGACGACTGGGACAAGTCCGGCGAGGCGTCCAATAACGCCCGCCGTCTGACCACGCCCAACCTCGATCTGCCTCGGGTCGCCGAGCAGTTGCCCACGGGGGAGAAGCTGAGTTTCTCCTACACCAGCCGGCTGGCAGAGTCCGCCGAGCTGCGCCTTTACCGCCTGACCGAGGAGCAGTTGATCGGTCTCTACGACGGCACCTTCCCCGAGGTCGAGCAGGAGAAGCCCTATGAGCGCGACGTTCCCGAGCTCGACGGCCTGGAGCTGGTCTTCAGCGAGACCCTCGAGTTGCCGGGGATCAACGATTACCACCCCCACTACGACATCTACAATACCGACAACCCGGGACCGGGCCTGTACCTGCTGACTGCCCTGGTCGACGGCGAGCTCTCCAGCGCGACCAGCTTCACCGTCAGCGATCTGGGCGCTTTCCTGGCCAACGGTTACGGCGGGGGTTACGTCTGGAGTGCCTGGTTGGAGGACGGTGAATACGCCCCCGGGGCCAACCTCAACGTCTGGGAGTCCTACTACGACTCCCGCTACTACCACGAGTTGTGGCGTTCCGATGAAACGGACCGCGACGGCTGGGTCCAGTTCGCGACGCCCAACGAGGAGATCGAATCCCCCGTCGCCGTCGTCGAGACCCAGGGCCATTACGCCCTGGTCGATTCCTACGACTTCTACGCCCTGCCGGAGTTCGACCCCGTCGGCTGCGCCCTGACCGACCGGACGCTCTACAAGCCCGGCGACACCGTTTACTTCGAGATCCATGTCCGCGAGGAGGTCACCCCCTCGGGCCGTATCTACGGCTACGAGCCCGTCACCGACCTGGAGCTGACCGTCGAGGCCTACGCCGGCGATCTGATCTACGAGGGCGAGCTGGTGACCGACCGTCGCGGCCGCTGCGGCGCCTCCTTCGACATCCCCGAGGACGTCCAGCTCGGCTACATCAACCTCAACGCCTACTGGACCGACGCCGACGATTACACCCACTCCATTGTCTACCAGGACCTGCGCCTCGAGGAGTACAAGAAGCCGGAGTTCGACGTCAGCGTCAGCCTGGAGCGCGGTCCCCTGCGTTTGGGCGGCGAGGCCCGGGCCGCGGTCAGCGCCAGCTTCCTCTCCGGGGAGCCCCTGGCCGACGGCGAGGTGCGTTACACCGTCAGCCGCACCCCGCGCTACTGGATGCCCGAGTTCCCCACCGAGGATGACAAGACCCTGCCGCCGTGGTTCGAGGCCGAGACCTATGACGACTATTACTACTACTGGTGGTATTACGAGCCAGAGACGGTCTACACCGGCAGCGTTGTCCTCGACGACGAGGGTCGGGCCGACTTCCCGGTGGTGCTGATACCGCCGGAGGGCGACCCCAACGCCGGCTATCTCGAGTCGGGCTGGTACACCTACTACTACGACTTCAACCTCGACCTGACCGTGGCCGACAGTACGGGCCGCGCCGTCGACGGCTCCGCTTCGACCCAGGCCGCCCGGCACCTCTACCAGCCCGCGGTCAGTTTCGAGAACGGTACCGTGGCCAAGGGCGACGACTGGCTGGGCGATTTTACCCTGATCGATCTCTTCGACGAGCCCGCCGCCGAGCGCGAGGTGACCGTCAACCTCTACGAGATGCCCACGGATTACTCCTGGTACTATACCGGCCTGGAGGACGAGCCCTGGCTGACCTTCACCGGGGTGACCAACGACGACGGCGTGCTCGAGCTGGAGATCGACACCGACATCCTCGATCCCGGCAGCTACCTGCTGGCCCTGGGCTTCACCGATCCCTGGAGCGGTGAGCGCGAGTACTACCACTACCTCTACCTGACCGCGGAGCCCGTCGAGCCCGAAGAGGTCCCGCCGTCGCTGACCCTGTCCCTGGACGAGGAGTTCTACGTCGTCGGCGACACGGCCACGGTGACCATCGACTGGAACAAGGAGCCCGTCGAGGGCATGCTGGTCGTCGAATCCGGCGGACTGATGCGCGAGCATTACCCCGTCGACATCCGCGAGGGTCAGACCACCCAGCCGATCGAGCTGACCGGCCACCACGCCCCCACCACCAGCATCCGCCTGCTGACCTTCTACGAGCGTAAAACCTTCAACACCTACATCACCACCCGGGTGGTCCCCGAGGAGAAGATTCTCAACGTCGAGGTCCTGCCGGGCCAGGAACAGTACGGTCCCGGCGAGACGGCGAGCCTCGAGGTCCGGGTGACCGACTGGCAGGGTAATCCCGTCCAGAGCCGCCTGACCCTGACGGCCTTCGACAAGTCGCTGTTCGTCCTGGGCGCCCAGCCCCACCTCGATATCCGCAGCCATTTCTTCCGCGACTTCAACTACGGCAGCCTCTCGGTCTACAGCTCCGCCGACAGCTACATCTACTCCGACTTCATCGACCACTGGGCCCACCCCGCCGGCGAGCTGCCCCATGGCTGGCTGCTGGCCAACCTGGGCCTCGTCACCACCGCGGAAGACATCCCCGCCCCTTCGGCCTACGCCCCCGAAGAAAAGGCGATGGCCGAGAGCCCGATGATGATGGACGGCGGCATGGCCGGTGAAGTAGACGCTATGGCCGCCGGCACCGGCGCCGGCGGTATGGGCGGCGCCGATGAATCCGAACAGAGCGCCCGCTACAACCAGTCGGCCTCCGAGCTCCTCGAAACCATGGGCGAGCTGGTCCGCGAGGACTTCCGCGATACCGCCCACTGGCAGACCCAGGTCCGCACCGACGCCCGGGGCCGCGCCGAGGTCTCCTTCCAGCTCCCCGACGACCTCACCGGCTGGCGCGTAGTCGCCTGGGCCTACGAGGACGACCGCGTCGGCCAGGCCGAGACCGACTTCCGCACCACCCTGCCCGTGATCACCCGACTGGGTTATCCCCGCTACCTGACCGCCGGCGACGAGTGCACCCTGACCCTCTCGGTGCGCAACAACGCCGCCCGGACCGCCGCGGGCAAGGCCGGGATGGTGGCCGAGCAAAACGATGTCAAGCTGCTCGACGAGCTGCGCGACATCGCCCCCGAGGCCGGCGGCGAGGCCGTGCTGGACTTCCGCCTGGCCGTCGAGGAGGCCGGCCTGGTCAGCCTGACCGGTCTGGCCCAGACCGACCGCGGCTCCGACGCCCAGGCCCGGCGCTTCGAGGTCATCGACCACGGCGCGCCGATCTACCTCTTCGAGTCCGGCCGCACCGAGGACGACCCCTACCGCTTCACCTTCCGCATGCCCGAGCAGATCGACCCCGACCAGACCCACCTGCGCGTCTGGCTGCATCCCAGCCTGGCCGCCGGGCTGAAGGAATCCCTCTACTTCCTGCAGGAGTACCCCTACAACTGCGTCGAGCAAACCGCTTCGCGTTTCTGGCCCGCCGCCGTCTTCGCCCGGGCCATGAACGAACTCGATGTGCCCGAACACCTCGCCGTGGGCTCGGCCGAGGACTCGATCACCGAGGGCGTCACCCGGCTCTACGGCACACAGAACGCCGACGGCGGCTGGCCCTGGTGGGCCGGAGGCTACTCCTCCGAGCACATCACCAGCTACGTCCTGGTGGCCCTCCACGAGGTCGGCGAGCTGGACTGGATCGACAACGAGCTGGAACGCAAACGCCTGGCGATGGCCGAGAACGGCCTCGACTACCTGGAGCGCCGCCTCGAAGCCCTCGAACCCGACGAAACCCTGGCCCTCTACTCCATGTACGCCCTGGCCCTCTGGGACCACGACGTACCGAGCAAGATCTGGCGTCTGACCTACGACACCCGCGAACAGCTCGGCAGCTACTCCCGCGCCCTACTGGCCCTGTTCCTCCACGAAAACGGCGAGGGCAACGAGGCCCGGCAGGTGATCGAGAACATGGAGGGCTACGCCGAGATCACCGACGAGGACGCCTACTGGGGCGATTGGGAGTGGGGCTGGTACTGGTGGCAGGACCGCGTCGAGACCACCGCCCTGTCGCTGAAGGCCCTCCTGGCCATCGACCCCGAGCACGAGCTGATGGAGAAGGCCGCCCACTGGCTGCTGGTCAACCGACGGGCCAACCGCTGGAAGTCCACCATCGACACCTCGCTGTGCGTCTGGACCCTGATGGATTACCTCGAGGAAACCGGTGAGCTCGAAGCCGATTACACCGCCGTCGTCGAGCTGGGCGACGAGGTACTGGCCTCCACCACCTTCGAACCCGAAGACGTCTGGGGCGAGGGCACCGTCTACGAACGCTTCGGCGAGGAGGTCCAGCCCGGCGAGCTGCCGATGGTCTTCCGCAAGGAGGACGGCCCCGGCCGCCTCTACTTCACCGCCAGCCTCGAGTACTACTCCAAGGAAGAGCTGATCCCCGCCCATTGGGACACCGTGCGCGTCGAGCGTCAACTGTACCTCGTCGGTCAAGACGACGAGACCCTGACGCCGCTGGCCGAAGTCGACAACACCATCACCGTCGGCGATTACGTCGAGGTCGTCCTGACCGTCGAAAGCCCCAACGACTTCGACTACGTCGCCGTCGAGGACCCGCGCATCGCCGGCTGCGAGTTCCTGCCCAAGGACCGCTCCGGCTGGGACTGGCGCTCCGGAACCTACCGAGAGATCAAGGAAAAGCTGACCGCCTTCTTCTACCAAACCCTGACCGTCGGCGAGCACGAAATCCGCTACCGGGTGCGCGCCGAGCGCCCCGGCGTCTACCACGTCCTGCCCACACAACTCTACGGCATGTACGCCGTCGACATCCGCGCCAACGCCGCCGAGGTCGTGGTAACCGTCAACGCCGAGTAGCAACTCCGCCAAACCACCCAACGGGGCCCCCGCCGGGGGCCCCGCTTTTTTACGTCCCGCACCTCCCGACCAACCGCCGCCGGACAACCGTTGAAAAACAGCCCGCCGGCTACTCCCCACTGCGTCGGGAACGGCAAAGTGCCGGAACTGGCACGGTTTTTGCGGAGGCGAACCGTTATCGTCGTCCGCAACGGTCGCCGAGATGCAAAAACCGTGCCAGTTCCGGCATCGTGGTTCTCGCAACGCCGCGGATCGTCTGGGGCTGTTTTTCAACGGTTGTCCGGCGCTCCATGAGCGTTCGCCAAGCCGGTGTTTGTGACGCTGGGTCAGCTTGATTGGAACGTCCGGGCACCGGCTGCGTATACAGACAATGGCCTTTCCGGCCCGGCGACATCCGGCATCATCGAGTATCCATCCGGGAGGTGCCATGCGACCTGTGTGTCGACTGCTCGAGCACTGCCCACTGATCCGCAAGCTGCAATCCAAGGAGGCCGCCGAACTCTTCATCCTGCTCTACTGTCGCGGCGACTGGCGTCGCTGCCGCCGTTGGCTCGCCTACTTCCGGGGCGAAGTCGTGCCCGACGATCTGACCCCAAACGGTCGTCGGTTGGACAGCCGGGCGGCGGGTTGACTTTGAGACGGGTCCCCGGCGGAGACCCGTCGTTTATTGTTTACGGTTGCCGCAGCGGGCCGGCGGTGATAGAATGAAATAAACAACTATTGTCATAGTGACAATGGCGGTACTTTCCATCCGCCCTTCCCACCCTCCAGCCTCTTTCCCGTGATGAAGGACGAGCGAAAAACCAAAGCCCAGCTCATCGAGGAGCTCAAGGAGCTCCGCCGCCGCCTGGCCGAGTTGACCAGCGAGACGGTGGCCGAGCTTCGCGGGCGGGGGGAGGTCGTCGACGCCGCCGAGAAGAGCGGTGTCGATCTCTACCGGCTGCTGGTCGAGCACGCCCCCGTCGGGGTGCTGCTGGCCGATACCGGGGGCAATCTTAAGCTGGTCAACGAGAAGCTGGTTGAGCTCCTCGGCTCGCCCTCGACCGAACTGACCCTGGCCATCAATCTGCTGGAGTTCCAACCCCTGGTCGAGTCCGGTTTCTCCGGGCTGTTCAAGAGCGCCGCCGACGGCGGTGAAACCCTGGTCCAGGAGCTTTCGTACCGCTCCCACTGGGGCCGCGAGCTGGAGGCCCGGGTCCAGCTCACGCCGATTCTGAATGCCGATGACAGGGTAGAGGCCGTCCTCGGGCTGATCGAGGACGTCAGCCGGGTGAAGCTGATGGAGCGGGCTCTGGAGCAGACCGAGCACCGCTACGAGACCCTGCTGGACCTAGTGCCTGACGGCGTGGTCATCGTCGACGAGGAGTTGATGGTTGGGGCCGTCAACGACCGGGCCCTGGAGATTCTGGGACGGGGGAACAGGGCGAAGCTGTTGGGGACCGACGGCTTGGCTCTGCTGGGCGGTCGCGAGGCCGACAAGGCCGCGGACAATGCCGAGAAACTGCGCGCGTTGGGCCGCACCCGTGGGGCGGAATACGAGTTGCGCCGCCCCGACGGTGAAACGATCATCGTGGGGGTGCGGGCCTCTGTGCTGGGAACCGCGGAGCGTCCCGCGGGCTACCTGGTGATCCTGCGCGATCTGACGGATTATCGGCGGGCCGAAGAGCGTCTGCGTCGCAGCGAGGAGCGCCTGCGGGAGGTCGTCGAGGGCGCCGAGCTGGGCTACTGGGACTGGGATATCGCCGCCGGCACCTTGCACCTCAATGAGCGTTGGGCTTCAATGCTGGGCTACAGCCTGGACGAGGTCGAAGCCAGCTACGAGGGTTGGCGGGAACTGGTCCATCCCGAGGACCTGGAACGGGTGGAAAGCGAGCTTCAGCGCCACCTCGACGGCGAGAGCGAGGCCTACGAGTGCGAGTACCGGATGCGGTCCGCGGACGGCGGCTGGAGTTGGATCCTCAGCCGGGGCAAGGTGCGCGAGCGCGACGTCGCCGGGCAGCCGTTACGCGCCGCCGGCATCCACCAGGACGTCGGTAAGCGCAGGCGGGCAGAACTGGAGCGCGACGAGAGCCGCCGCCGGCTGCAGTCCTTTGTCGAGAAAGTCCCCGACGTGCTCTACCGGGCGGATCTGCGCGCCAAGCGTTTCGAGTTTTTGGCGTCCTCGGTGGAGCGGATGCTCGGCTATCCCTACGGGGAGGTCTGGAACGACTTCAAGAACTTCACCCTCAAGGTGTTGCATCCCGACGATCGTGAGCGCGTCGAGGACGAGGTCCGGACCTTCATCGGCAATGGTCCCCGGGACGAGACCCTGGAGATCACGGCGCGGATGATCCGCTCCGACGGCCGGATCATCTGGGTCCGCGACAGCATCCGCTACGAGTGGGACGATGAGGGTCTGGCGATCGTCAACGGCGTAATGACCGACATCACCAGCCAGGTGGAGACCGAGCAGAGCTATCGGGCCCTGGTCGAGGAAGCCCTTGTCGGCGTCTACATCTTCCACCCCCCCGCCGAACCCGACGATCCGGGACGTTTCATGTTCGTCAACGACGAGATGAGCCGGATCACCGGTTACTCCAAAGACGAACTGCTGGCCCTGGACACCGGCGAGCTGACCCATCCCGACGATCATCGCCCGCTGATGGATCGGATGGCTGAACGCCTCGAAGGTCGGGAAGTGCCCAGTCGCTACACCATGCGCATCCGGCGCAGGGACGGTAGGACGGCGGTGCTGCGCGTCTCGACGCGGCCGATCACCTACCGCGGCCGCCAGGCGTTCCTGGGTAACTGCTCCGACGTCACCGAAACGGTCAACTACGAGGAGGAACTCCAGAGCCGGGTCAAGCACAGTGAGACCCTGGCGGATCTGTCCGGGGTCTTCTTCGAAACCGCGGGTCGGGAGGAGATCCTCTCCCGGGCCGCCGATCTGCTGGCCGAGTCCTTTCCGGTTTTCGTCAGCCTGAACCTGCTCGACGCGGAGCGGGGTAAGCTGGTAATGGCCGAGTACCGCACCGACGACAAGCTGCTCAATTTCCTCAACGATCTCGTCGGTCGGCCGCTGGACGGCTGGGAGATTCCCCTGGATCAGGATTCGGTCATCAGCCGGACGATGACCAGCGGTCGCCCGACGGTCTGCGGCCTGGATTTCACCCCGGACGAGGAGGTCGAGAAAACGACCCTGGTCGAGATGCTGCGGGCGATGGTCGAGGAGAAGAGCCCCCTGCGCCGGCTGGCCGGGCGGGCGGCCAAACGGATGGGCGCCGCCGGGCTGCTGGGCATTCCCTTCATCGACTCCAGCGGCCGGATCGTCGGCTCATTGACGGTCTTGTCGCGGGAGACCTTCGGTCGGGACGACTACAATCTGGCCAAGGTGGCCGCCGACCAGATCGGCCGCGCCCTGGAACAGCACCGCCTCAACGAAGAGCTACGCGCATCCGAGGAGCGCTTCCGCAGCGTCTTCTCCAACGTCCATCTCGGCGTCTACCGCACAACCCCGGACGGCCGCATCCTGCTGGCCAACCAGGCCATGGTCGAGATGATGGGCTTCACGACCCTCGAGGAGCTGCTGGACCACAACCTGGAGACCAACGGCTACCAGCCCCAGCTCTCCCGGGCGGACTTCAAGCGGGAGCTCGAGGAGCGCGGCGAGATCGTCGGCCGGGAGTACACCTGGACCAAACGCGACGGCCGGACGCTCTACGTCCGGGAGAGCGCCCGGGCCGTGCGCTCCCCCGACGGCACGGTGCGTTACTACGAAGGCACCGTCGAAGATCTGACCGAACGGCGGCGTACCGAGCAGGCCCTGGCCGATAGCGAGGAGCAGTACCGCCTGCTGGCCGAAACCGCCGACGACGTCATCATCATCCACGACATCCAGGGTCGGATCATCTATACCAATCCCGCCGGTGTGGACAAATTGGGCTACACAGCCGCGGAACTGATCGGAAGCCCCATCGACGATTATCTCGCCAACAGCGGCGACACGGCTATCGACGAGCGACGCCGACGGCGCCGGGCCGGTGAGCAGGGCGTTTTCTCCTATGAACGCGAGGTTGTGGCCAGGGACGACCGCCGCCTGCTGATGGAGATCAACTCCTCGATGATCGAGCGCGAGGGTGAGCCGTGGGGCATCCTGCTGATCGCCCGGGACATCACCGAGCGTCGCAGCGCCGAGCTGGAACTCGAGCGGGCCAACGCCCGCCTGCGGGCCCTGGTGGAGGAGAAGGAGGCCGCCGAGGAGCGCTACCGCAGCCTGCAGGAGAACCTGCCCCTGGGCGTCTACCGGGTCACCCCGGCCGGGGAGTTCATCGAGGTCAACGACGCCTTTGTCAAGCTCTTCGGTTTCACCGATCGGGAGGAGCTCTTCCAGCGGCGGGCCGTCGAGCTGTACGTGGACGAGGAACGCCGCACGGAGCTGATGGAGGCCATGCGCCGCGACGGCGTGGTCAACGGCTTCCAGGCCCGCCTGCACCGGGCCGACGGCCAAACCTTCTGGGTCTCGATCGACGTCCGCGCCGTGCGCGACGCCGCCGGTGAGGTCGTCTATCACGACGGCATCCTGACCGACATCTCGGCGGTCAAGCGCGCCGAAACCGTCCGCGAGGTTCTGTTCAACATCGCCAACGCCATCAACACCTGCGAAAGCACCGACGAGCTCTACCCCCTCATCCACCGCAACCTGTCGCGGATCATCGACACCACCAACTTCTTCATCACCCTCTACGACCGTGAGCCCAACCTTCTCGTCTTCCCCTACTACGTCGACAGCAGGAAAGAGAGTCTGACGGAGTTCCCGGCCGAGCAGACGGTCAGCCACTACGTCATCCGCAGCGGCGAGACCCTGCTGGCCGACGACGAAGTCTTCGACGAGCTGATCGAACGGGGCGAGATCGCCCCCCGGGGCCGGATGGCCAGCCCCCGGGTCTGGCTCGGAGCGCCGCTCAAGCGCGGCGATGAGGTCTTCGGTGTGGTGGCCGTCCAGAATTACGACGATCCGCGAACCTACGACGAGCATGACCGCGAGCTGCTGGAGACGGTCTCCAGCCAGATCGCCAACGCCGTCGACAAGCTGCGGACCGAACGGGCGCTGCGCGATTCGGAGAACCGCTTCCGCACCCTCTACGAGAACATGGCCGGCGGAGTGCTGATCATCGATGAGGAATACGTCATCCGCGACATCAACGAGCACACCTGTCAGATCACCGGCTACGACCGCGCAGAGCTGGTCGGCGAACCGTGCGACATCATCTGTCCCAAGGGCTCCGATTCCGGTGAGTGCCCCATCTGGGCCGAGGGCCAAGACGGCTTCCGCGGGATGGATACCACCATCAAGTGCCGCGACGGGCGGCTGAACCCGATCCTGAAAAACGCCAATCGTATCGAGCTCGACGGTCGGACCTACATCATTGAGAACTTCCAGGACATCTCCGACGTCAAGCGCGCCGAGACCGTTCAGGACGTCCTGTTCGCCATCGCCAATTCGATCAACACCTGCGAGCGCCTCGACGACCTCTACCCGATAATCCATCGCAACCTGGCCCGGGTCCTGGAAACCACCAACTTCTTCATCGCCCTCTTCGACGAGTCCAGCAACACCCTGCGCTTCCCCTACTTCGCCGACGTCGACGAGATCCTCAAGGAGTACCCGGCCGAAAAAACCCTCTGTCATTACGTCGTCCGCCGGGCCGAGGCGGTGCTCGTTGATTCTGCAGGCTTCGATGAACTCGCTGAAACCGGGGAGATCGAACCACGTGGCGACCTCAAACGACCCCGCGTCTGGCTGGGCGCGCCGCTCAAGCGCGGCGACGAGGTCTTCGGCGTGGTGGCCGTTCAGAGTTACGACGACGACGCGGCCTACAACGACGACGACCGGGAGCTGCTGCAGCTGATCGCCCACCAGATCGCCAACGCCGTCGACGAACTCCAGGCCGAGCAGGCCCTGCGGGAGAGCGAGGAGCGCTTCCGGCGGATGGCCGACAACATCTCCGACGGCCTGGCGATCATCGAGGACGGCCGCGTCGTCTATGTCAACGAGCGGTTGTGCGAGATCCTCCAGCGCGAGCGCGCCGAGATCGAGGCCGGGCTGACCGGGATCGACATCGCCGCCCCCGACGAGGTCGAACGCCTCGAGCGCCTGCGCCGCCGAACCCTGGAGAGCGGTGAGCCCCTCCGCTCGCTGGAGTTCTGGATCGAACGCCCCGACGGCGAGCGCCGCTGCATCCACAACCGCTACTCCCACAGTATTACCCCGGACGGCGTTCGAAACCGCTACGTGGTCACCTCGGACATCACCGAGCGCAAGCTGGCCGAGCGCGCCCTGCGGGAGAGCGAGGACAAGTTCCGCCTGATCAGCGAGAACTCGCTGATGGGTATCCTGATCCTCCAGGAAGGGGTGATCAGGTACGCCAACCGGGCGATGACCGACCTGACCGGCTATACCCCGGAGGAGCTGCTGGCCTGGGATCCCGGCGAGTTCGCCCGCCTGATCCATCCCGAGGATCGGGGCTTCGTCATCGAGCAGAGCACGAAAAAGCAGCGCGGCGAAACCACGGGGATCATCCCTCATTACTCCTACCGCGGCGTGGCCAAGGACGGCAGGATCGGCTGGATCGACCAGTACTCCACCTCGATCTCCTATCAGGGGGCTCCGGCGGTGCTGGTGATGATGGTCGAGATCACCGAGCAGAAGCGGGCCGAGGAGGCGTTGCAGGAATCCGAGCGCTTCAACCGCGCCGTCGTCGAGCACCTGCCCCTGGGGGTCAGCGTGCGCACCACCGAGGGCCGCCTGATCCTGGCCAACGAGGCCTGGCGCCGCATCTGGGCCGTACCCGAGGACGAACTGGCCCGGGATCGCTCCGCGACGCGCGGTGAGTTGAGCTTCGACGAGCGTGACCATTACCTGGGCGACTGGCGCGACAAGGTCCGCAGCATCTACAGCGAGGGCGGCTACCTGCACATCCCGGAACTGGCGGTACTCGAGCCCCGGCCCGGCGGAGCGTTATGGGTCTCCCAGCACTTCTACGCCCTGACCGACGCCGACGGCGTCGTCAACCGGGTGGTGATCCTGACCGAGGACATCACCGAACGCAAGTTGGCCGAGGAGAAAGAACGCGAATACATCACCCACCTGTCCCTGTTGACGGAAACGGCGCTGGACTTCGTCCGGATGGATCCGGGCACCGACATCTTCGCCTACCTGGCCCGACGACTCTGCGGAATGCTCGACAACGCCCTGGTCACCGTATCGCAATACGACGCCCGGACCGAGCGGATGAAGGTGCGCTCGATTGAATGCTCGGCCGCTGAAGCCCCGCCGCTGGTGACCAGCCTGTGCAATAATCCCGAGCTGACCTACGAGCTGCCCGGTGAGGGCGACGTCAAGAGCCTGCACGGCGAGCTGGAGATCTACCCCTTCGACGACAACGTGCTGAAGCAGTGGGGGGTGCCCGACGAGCTGGTCGAGGGCCTGGCTGGGGAGCTGGGCGTCGAGGTGATCGCCTCGATGGGCCTGGTGCGCGAGGGCGTCCTCTACGGCATGGTCGATATCATCCTCCTCAACGGCGCCCGGATGACCAAGGGCGAGGTGGTGGAGACCTTCCTCAACCAGGCCTCGGTAGCGCTGCAGCGCACGCTGTCCGAGCGGGCCCTGGCCGAGAGTCGCGAAGCGCTGAGCCAGTACGCCGACAATGTGGCCGACGTCCTCTACCGCATCAATCTCGAGCAGAACCGCTTCGAATTCGTCTCCCCGGCGGTGGAGCAGGTCTTGGGCTATGGAGTCGACGAGGTGATGCACCGTAGCGGCTTCGCCTTCACCGAGGTCCTGCCCGCGGAGGAGAAGGACGCCTTCCTCGAGCGCCTGCGGGGCTTCCTCGCCACCGGTCCGACCGAGCGTCCCCTGGTCTTCGAGAGCCGGCTGCAGCGCCGTAACGGTGAGCTTTTCTGGGCCCGGCATTCGATCCGCTACGAGTGGGACGACGACGGCCACCCAGTGGCCGCCAGCGGCATCCTCTCCGACATCACCGAGCGCAAGCGCACCGAGCTCGAGCTGGCGGATAGCGAGGAACGCTTCCGCCGCTTCGCCGGCGCCGTCACCGACACCATCTACCGCTTCGACATCCGCCGCCAGGCCTACGACTTCATCAGCCCCTCCTGTGAGCGCCTGACCGGCTACAGCGCCGAGGAGTTCATCGAGGGGGCCCACGACATCTGGCGCCGGATCATTCATCCCGACGACATCGAGATGGTCTACCGCAAGCTCGACGAGCAGAGCGCCCAGCGTCGCCGCGAACACCGCTTCAGCATGGACTACCGTATCCTGCACAAGGACGGCCGGACGATCTGGGTCAACGAGCGCGGCGACTACGAACTCGACGAGAACGGCGAGATCCGCAGCTACAACGGCGTCATCCGCGATATCAGCGAAACCCGTGAGGCCGAGGCGGCTCTGGCGGAAAGCGAGCGGACCTACCGCAGCCTCTACGACACCACCCTGGCCCTGGCCGACGAACGCGAACTCAGCAAGACCATCGCCGTCATCGCCGAGCACGCCACCAACCTGCTGGGCGCCGAGGAAAGCCATTTCTTTCTCCTCGACCACGACCACGGCGTCCTGCGGCCGATCTACACCAACAACGCCGCCTTCGCCGCCGAGATGGAGAGCTTCGAACTGCCCCTGGGAACCGGGCTCACCGGCCTGGTGGCCCAGAGCGGTCGGGGGCGCTTCATCAACGCCGGCGATCCCGAGCTCGAGCACGCCGTCCATCTGCCGGGCACCGATCCGGCGGTCGACGTCACCGAATCCCTGATCAGCGTGCCGGTCTTCGACGGCGAGCGGGTCAGCGGGGTGCTGACCCTGGGCAGCGGCCGCAGCCGCTTCGACGACGAGGATTTGCAGCGCCTGACCGTCTTCGCCCGTCAGGCCGAGATCGCCGTCAAGCGCGCCCGCTACCTCGAGCGCCTGGCCGAGTCCGAGGAGGTCTACCGCAGCCTCTATCAGACCACCCTGGCCGTCACCGACAAGACCGATCTCGACGAGGTTCTAGAGGTGCTGGTCAACCAGGCCGGCAAGCTGCTCAAGGCGCGTTACTGCACCATCTACCGCCTGCTGCCCCGGCGCGGCGTCCTCCAGCCGCTCAAGACCACCTCCGCCGAGACCTACGATCAGGTGATGGCCTACCAGGTCGAGCTGGGCCGGGGGCTGACCGGCACCGTGGCCCGCACCGGCGTGGGCCGTTACGTCAACGCCGGCGACGAGGACCGCTCGGTCATCGCCCAGCTACCGGGAACGGAAAGCGAACTCGATCAGTACGAATCCCTGCTCTGCGAGCCGATCCTCGACGGCGACGAGGTCAGCGGTGTACTGACCCTTTCCAAGCTCTACGCCGCCTTCGATGATCGCGACCAGGAGATAATCCGCATCTTCGTCCACCTGGTCTCCCTGGCCCTGCGCCGGGCCGAGAACGTCGCCGCGCTGCGCGAGAGCGAACAGACCTACCGTCGGCTCTACGACACCACCCTGGCTTTGGCCGACACCGACGAACTCGAGGTCTCGATCCGGGTCATCGCCGAGCACGCCGCCGAACTGATCGACGCCGCCGTCTGCATCTTCTACCGCTACGACGAGGAGCGGGAGAAGCTGGTCCCGATCTATACCAACGAACCCGAGGAACCCGACGAGGTGATGAGCTTCGAGGCGCCCCTGGGGATGGGGTTGACCGGTCGCGTGGCCCAGAGCCGCCGCGGCGCCTACTCCAACTACGACGAAGACCAGCGCCCCGTGGCCACCATCCCGGGCACGACCAATCAGAGTAAAACCAACTCCCTGATCGCCGTGCCCATCTCCGACAGCGATGAGTTGCTCGGGGTGATGACCCTGATCGCCCCCCGGCGGCGTTTCACCGACGAGGACCTCAACCGCCTGGGCATTTTCTCCCGCCAGGCCGAAATCGCCGTCAAGCGCGCCCGCTACCTCAACGCCCTGGCCCAGAGCGAACAGACCTACCGCCGACTCTACGACACCACCCTGACCCTGGCCGACACCGACGAGCTGGCGACGGCCGCCGAAGCTATCGCCCACCAGGCCAAGCTGACCCTGGAATCCCACTTCTGCATCGTCTTCCTCTACGAAGCCGACGACGAGCGGCTGGTGCCGCTCAGCGTCGACGCCCCCGCAGCCGTCGAGGAGCTCAAGGCGGCCGTCATGGCCCTGGGTGAGGGCCTGACCGGTCGGGTGGCCCGGGATCGGGAGGGAGCCTACGTCAACTATGACGAGCCGGAGCGCAAGGACAGGCACGTTCCGGGCACACCGGCCGAGGACGACGAGCGCCAGTCGACCATCGCCGAACCGATCATGGACGGCGAGAATCTGCTGGGCGCCGTCACCCTGGGGACCTACGACCGTCGCTACGATGACGACGACCTGACCCAGCTGCGCGTTTTCGCCCGGTTGGCCGCCATCGCCGTCAAGCGTAACCAGTACATCCGGGCCCTGGCCGAGGGCGAGGAGACCTACCGCCGGCTCTACGAGACGACCCTCGTCCTGGCCGACAACGACGACCTGGACGAGGTCGTCGCCGTGATCGGCGACCAGGCGACCCAGATGCTCGATTCCAACTTCTGCATCGTCTACACCTTCGACGAGGACGAGCAGGTCCTGCGACCGCTCTACACCAACACCGACACCGATCCGGACACGATCTATTCCTTCCGGCTCAAGCCCGGCGAGGGCCTGGTGGGCAGGGTGGCCGTCGAGCGCCGGGGTGCCTACGACAACTACAACGACCTCGAGCGCAAGGTCGTCTACATCGAGGGCACCGACGACTCGACCGATCACCTGCAGTCGATCATCGCCGAACCGATCACCGACGGCGACCGCCTGCTCGGTGTCCTCTCCATCGGCCAGGTCGAGCGGGTCTACAACGAGGCCGACCTGGGGAAGCTGCGCATCTTCGCCCGCATGGCCGCCGTCGCCATTCTGCGCACGCGCAACCTCCACGCCCTGGCCGAAAGCGAGGAGAAACACCGCACCCTGGTCGAGCAGGCCACCGACGGCGTGATCATCGTCCAGGACGGCCTGATCAAGCTGGCCAATACGGCGATGGCCGAGCTTTCCGGTTTCTCCATCGACGAGCTGGTCGACACCCCCGTCAGTGAATATATCGATCCGGCGGACATCGACAAGGTGATGGACAACTACCGGCGGCGCCTGAACGGCGAAAGCGACGTGCCCCATATCTACGAGATCCAGGGCCTGACCAGGGACGGCAAACGTATCCCCCTGGAGCTCAACGCCGGGGTGATGACCTATCTGGGCCAGCGCGCCGTGCTGGTGCTGGTGCGCGACATCACCGAACGGCTCGAAGCCCGGGAGAGCATCCGCCAACTCAACTCCACCCTGCGGGCCCTGCGCAACATCAGCCAGTTGATCACCGTCGAGAAGAACCCCGCCGAGCTGATCGACGGCGCCTGCGAGCAACTGACCCAAAGTCACTACGACCAGGCCTGGATCGTACTGCTCGACGACGACGGCGACGTCACCACCATGGCCTACCGCAGTTCCTTCGACAAGTCCCTTGAGGAGTCGGGCTATGAAACGACGGCCGATCTGCCCTTGTGCCTGCGGCGGATCGCCGAAGCCGAAGACAACGTCCTCGCCGGAAACTGCGACGACTGCCCCCTGTTCGACAACGGAAAAGTGAGTTATCTGGCCGCGCGTCTCGAATACGGCGACCGCGTTTTCGGCTATCTGTCCCTGGGCGGCATCGAAGGCAACGTCCCGGAGCGCGAGGAACGGGAGCTGATCGTCGAGCTGGCCAACGACCTGGCCTTCGCCCTGTACTCGATCGGGCTGGAGCGCAGCCAGGCCGAGACCGAGCGCCGCTCCCGCTACTACGTCGAGCACATCTCCGAGGGGGTCTGGTGCTTTGAACTCGAGCCCCTGTCCCTGGAGCGGCTCAGCGACCCCGCCCTGCGTGAAGCCAATCTCGAGCTGCTGTTTTCCGGGATCTGCGTGGAGTGCAACGACGCCCTGGCGGAGATGTACCTTACCCGGCGCGAGGAGCTGCTGGGCCGGCGGATGAGTGAGGTCTTCCCCCGGCGCGAAACCCTCCTCGAACACCTGCAGCGCTTCCTGGACAACGACTGCCGCCTGGACAACAGCGTTTTCGGCGAGCTAACCCCCGCGGGCGAGCAGCGCTGGTTCATCGCCAGCATGTTCGGCGAGATCGTCGACGAACGCCTGGTCCGGCTCTGGGGTCGGCAGCTCGACATCACCGAACAACGTCGCGCCGAGGCCGAGCGTGATCGTCACCGCCGCGAGGTCCAGGCCATCTTCGACAACATGGACATCATGCTCTGGAGCATGCGCCTCGATGACGAGGGCTACCTGTACTACGAGCAGGTCAACCGCCCCTTCGCCGCCGTCGAGGGCCGAACGCCGGATTTCTACAACGGCGAGCGGATCGTCGATATCGCCGCCCCGGAGCAGGTCGCCGCCATGCGTCGGCGCTTCGAGCATATCGCCGACGGAGCCGTCCACTCCTACGAACTCGATGTCGGCGCCGGCGAAAACCGGCGGGCCTTCGACATCCGGCTGATCCCCCTGCCCGAGGCCGGCGGCGAGGTCCGCTGGTTCATCGGCACCGCCATCGACGTCACCCGGCGCAAGCAGGCCCTGGAGGCCCTGCGGGAGAGTGAGGAGAAGTACCGGGCCTTCACCGAAGAGGCCATGATCGGGGTCTACATCCTCAGCGGCGATGAGTTCATCTTCGTCAACCATCAAATGGAGGTTATCTCGGGTTACCCGGCCGCAGAGCTGCTGCGGATGGATCCCGTCGAGCTGGCCCCGGAAGCCGATCGCGGGAAACTGCTGGAACGCCGGCGCAGCCGGGGCACCGACGCCGGACTCTCCCCCGAGTTCATCACCCGCCTGGTCCGTAAGGACGGCGAGATCCGCAACGTCGAGATCCACGCCCGGCCGATCACCCTCGAGGGCAAAACCGCCATCCTGGGCAACCTGATCGACATCACCGAGCGGCGGCGGGCCCAGCAGGCCCTGGCCGAAAGCGAGGAGCGCTACCGCTCCATCTGGAACCGCTCGCCCATCGGCATCTGCCTGACCGACCGCGGCGGCGATCTGACGATGGCCAACCCGGCCCTGTGCGGCATGTTGGGCTATGACGAGGACGAACTCATCGGCAGCCGCTTCTACGACCTGTTGATCTTCGCCTACGATGAAAGCGAAAGCGGGGTCGAGGGACTGCTGTCCGGCAAACTCGATACCCAATCCTACCGCAACCAGTTCTCCCTGTTCAGCGGCAAGCCGACGGAGCTGGTCATGCGTCGCAAGGACGGCGGCTTGCTGCCCGTCGAGTTCACCGTGGACTTCATCTCCCGCGAAGGCTCGGTGCGCTACATGATCGCCCTGATCACCGATATCACCGAGCGCAAGCGTGCCGAGGAGGCCCGGGCCAACTATCAGGCCGACCTCGAGCGCGAGGTGGCGGCCAAGACCGAGCAGCTCAGCATCGCCCGCCGCTACCTGCGCGACGTGCTGGACTCCTCGGGCGAGCTGATCACCGTCTGCGACGCCGCTGGCAACCTGGAGATCCTCAACCGCACCGCCGCCTCGCTGACCGGCTACGACGAAGACGAGGTCCTCGGCGAACACATCTCGCTGTTCTACTATCAGAAGGACCTCAAGCTGCTCGGGGAAATCCACAAGCGCATGACTGACGGCGGCGGTACGGCGGTGTTCCAGGTCGATATCCGCTGCCAGGACGGCAGCCCCCTGCCCGTCGAGCTGTCCGTCTCGCCCCTGCACGACGAGAACGGTGATTTCACCGGCTCCGTCGGCATCGCCCGCAACCTGCAGGAGATAGAAGACCTGCGCAAGGCCCTGCTGCAGTCGGAGAAGCTGGCCGCCATCGGCAAGCTGGCCGCCAGCATCGCCCACGAGGTCAACAACCCCCTCGGGGTGATCAAGAACTACCTGCAGATCGCCAAGCTGGACCTGGAAAGCGGCTCGGAGAAGTACCGCCTACTGGGGATCATCGAGGAGGAGGTCCAGCGCATCGTGCGGATCATCCAGGGCCTGCTCAACTTCTACCGCCCCGAAAGCACCACCGTGGTGGCCACCGATATCAACCGCATCATCGAGGACCTGTTGCTGCTGGTAGGTATCCAGCTCGAGAAGAACGACATCAGCGTCGAGAAGAATCTCGCCGAGACCCTGCCGCCCGTCATCGTGGCCCCGGACCAGTTCCGTCAGATCATGCTCAATCTGGTCACCAACGCCCAGGACGCCATGCCCGACGGCGGCGTGCTGGGCCTGGGCACAGCCTTCCGGGAGGGCCACGTAATCATCACCGTCAGCGACACCGGCCACGGGATCGCCAAGGGCGACCTGCCCAACATCTTCGATCCCTTCTTCACCACCAAGGGCCAGAAGGGCACCGGCCTGGGCCTCTCGATCAGCTACGGCCTGATCAAATCCTTCGACGGCGAGATCGAGGTCGACAGCCGACCGGGACAGGGCTCGACCTTCACCATCCATCTGCCCAGCCGGGAAGCCTGAACCGCAGGCGCAGGAAAACAAAACGGTCGGATAATAGAAGTTTGCACCCCAATTATTGTATGATTAACCCGCTGGTCGCCGTCGTCGCCGGCGAGTCGCCTCCCTTGTCCCCCAAACGATACCGGCGCCGGTCGACCCGCCACCCTCGCAACGTCGCGAACGGCTACACCCCAAACACACTCCGATGTCCTCTACCACCAGCAGCACCGAACGCCGACGCCGTGTCGGCCCGCAGATCGAGCGCATCCTCGTCATCGACGATGAGCGGCGGATGTGCGAATCGATTCGCATCCTCCTCGAGAAGGAAGGCTACCGCGTCGTCACCGCCGCCGACGGCTCCGAGGGTATCGAGAAACTCAAGAGCGAGCGCTTCAGCCTCTGCATCGTCGACCTGATGATGCCCAAGGTCGACGGCTTCGAGGTGCTGGCCTACGTCCGCAACAACCTGCCCCAGACCCTGGTGATCGTCATTACCGGCTACTCGTCGATGCGTTCGTCGATCGAGGCTCTGCGCGGCGGTGCCTACGACTACCTGACTAAGCCCTTCGACTTCGATATCTTCAAGCTGACCGTCGAGAAGGCCCTCGACAAGCTGCGCATCCAACGCCTCAACGACGAGTTCATCTCGATGATCACCCACGACCTGAAAAACCCGCTGACCTCGATCATCGGCTACTGCTCGTTATTGCTCTCCGGCGCCTACGGCAAACTCGCCGGCGAGATCCTGCCACCCCTCGAAGGCATCAACACCAACGCCGAGCGCTTGCTCGACCTGATCAACGATTTCCTCGTCGTCAACAAGATCTCCGCCGAGGGGCTCAAGCTCGAACGCCAGCCCATCCAGCTCAACAGCCTGCTCGAGCACCTCTCCGACAACGTCCAGGCCCAACTGGAGATCAAGAAGATCCACTTCACCCTGCGCCTCGACGCCGATATCCCCCCGGTCAAGTGCGACGCCCTGCAAATCGAACGGGTGATCAACAACCTACTGTCCAACGCCGTCAAGTTCACTCCGATGGGCGGCAGTATCTCGATTGCATCGGGCGCCGACGACGACTGGGTCTGGTTCGCCGTCACCGACACCGGCACGGGCATCCCTCCCGAGCAACAAGAAGACATCTTCCAGAAATACTCGCGCATCGACAAGAAGACCGAGGGCACCGGCCTGGGCCTGTTCATCACCAAGAGCATCGTCGACCTCCACCAGGGCTTGATCGAGATCGAGAGCACCCCGGGGGAGGGCTCGACCTTCACCGTCCGTCTACCCCTCCACCCCCCCGAAGAAAACACCGACGGTAACGGCGGCGGCGGCGGTTAAACCAACCCGGGCGTCGACGTGTTACAATCTCGCGTGAAAACGAGCCTCGAACGCGGGCTCGCTTTTAGCGACGGGGCCGCACGTAATAATGGGCAGCCCACGACAAAGACCGGCACCGCTGAACGACGGCGCAAGACCCTTGAAAGCCCGGCCCGACGACCAGGCTCGTCTCCGCCCCGGAACCGGCACGGTTTTTGCGGAGGCGGACCGTTGTCGTCGCACCAACGGGCGCCGAGATGCAAAAACCGTGCCGGTTCCGGGGCGGGTGGGGTCTCAGCGAAAGGCACAGGCCCCGGCGGGGCTTTCAAGGGTCTTGCGCCTTTGCGCCGCTGCCGACGTTTTTGACCCCGCTATCGCCCTATCTTACCACCCGGAGTGATCGCAACTTGACCCCGAAGCAGCAGCGCCTGATCGACGATCCCGCCGTCTGGGACGCCCTGGTGACGGCCCAGCCCGCCGCGGCGCCTTGTCAATTGTCGGCTTGGGCGCGGTTGAAGGAAGCCTACGGTTATCGTTCCCTGCGTCTGGCCCTGGAAAGGGAGGCCGGTCCGCCGGTGCTGGGCCAGGTGTTGATCCGCCGGATCGTGCCCCTCGGCGGGGACTGGCTGTACTGCCCCTACGGTCCCCTGCTCGAGCCCGACGACGCCGCGGGTCTGCAGGCCTGGGTCCGGGCCCTGCTGGCGACGCCGTCGGCCCGGCGGGCCGCCGTACTGACCCTGGAACCCCGCCTGGCGCCCGGGGCGCCGGCGATCAGGGTCCTGGTCGAGGGTTCCGCTTTCCGCCCGGCGCGGCAGAGCATCCAGCCCCGAGGAACCTTTTTGCTGGATCTGCGACCCGCTGTTGAGGAGCTGCGGGCGGGAATGGAGCGCCGTACGCGTTACAACGTCGGGCTGGCCGAGCGTCGCGGCGTCGAAGTGCGGCTGCAGAACGATGCGGCCGGCGTCGACGTCTTCTGCGATCTGCTGGAGGAGACCGCCGAGCGCCAACGTTTCCTGGCCCACGACCGGAAGTACTACCACCGGGTTTGGCGAGCCTTCGGCTCCGACGGAGCCGACATCCTGCTGGCCTACTTCGATGGCGAACCCGTCGCCGGGGTGTTCCTGTTATATGCCGGAAGCAACGCCTACTACGTCTACGGCGCCTCCAGCCACCGCCACGCCAAACAGAAGGGCACCCAGTACGTCCAGTGGAAAGCCGTCCAGCGGGCCCGGGAGCGCGGCGCCGAGTCGTACGACTTCTGGGGCGCCCCCGTCGAGCCGACCAAGAACCACCCTCTCTGGGGCGTTTACAAGTTCAAGAAAGGCTTTGGCGGCGAGCATACGGTCTTCTGCGGTCCGCAAGAGCGCGCCCTGACCCTCTGGGGCGGTTTAGCCTGGCGTCACGGTTTACCCTTGGCGCGGCGGCTGCGAAACCTGCTGGTCCGCGGTCGCACCGCCGACGTGCTGGACTAGGAAAGATGCTGGGATCATCACAGAAGATGAACATCAGCTATTACAGTGGGGTTCTTATATCGGCGTGAACGGGTCTGTCATCGCGCCACCGACGAGGCGGGCAATGTGGCGGGGAGGAGCGGGGCGGGGGAGCGGCACGTCAACCGTCCCAGCTTCAACTACCGCTGGCCGACGGCGGGCGGGCCTATAAGCAACTGTCGCTCAGCGGCTTCCACCATAAACGCATCAACCATGACAAGACCTTGGTCAATGACAAGGTGCATATCAACGGCCTCGAGACTTCCGGGACTACGCCAAGCGCCGCCTAACAGCCGACCACGGCGGCTGCAAACGCAACTTCAGACTCTTTATCCGTGAAAGGTCGTTCCGCTTCAACCATCGAGACGCCGATATCACGCTATACATTCTCAGAAGCAGACTGCGCGCTTGGTCATAATTAGGTGATAATCCCAAGATGATGCTCCGCCTGCTCGCCATCCTGGCCGGTCTGTTCCTCTACCTGGTGGTGGGGCGCTACCTGTTCCGGGTCTACCTCTGGCTGGGCTGCTTCGCCGACGATGTGCCCTACTCCGCCCGCAAGCACGAGCTGGCCGAGCTGTCGGGCTGGCAGGTTTTCACCTGGCCGCTGTTGCTGCTGTTTTTACCCTTCTACGCCGTCTGGGTTCTGGCCAAGCGCCTGACCAACCCCTGATCGGTTCGGTGGGTCCGCCCGTCGTCCGTCGCGTGGAGTGAATCCATGAAAAGGCTGATACTGGTCACCGCCCTGCTGCTGCTCCTGCTGGTCGCCTGCAGCCGGGAGCAGCGCCTGGTCTACCTCGACGAGGGCGAGCTGTACCTTTGGGAAGAGGGAGCCGAGCAGGCCGAGCACTTCATCGACCGCGACGACGTCGGTGAGTTTTTCTTCTCCCCCTCGGGCAGGCACGTGGCCTACCTGGTGGAGAAACCCTACTCCGAGCCCTTCTGGTGCTACGCCGATCTCGAGGAGGCCGGGGAGATCAAGACCCGTTCCCGACCCCTGTTCTCCGGCGCCGGCAGTACCGTGGCCTCAATCAAGGAGCGCGACGACCGCTTGATCCTGATGGAGGAGGGCGGCGGCGGTCGCATCGACGTCGCCGAGTGGGTCCAGGGCGCCCAGTGGAACTCCGCCGGTGACCAGCTGGCTTACATCGAAGAGGGGGATCTGAAGGTCTTCGAGCTGGAGACGATGAGCAGCCGCTTCCTCTCCTCGCAAGCTCTGGCCGGACCGGACTTCGTCGCCGACGATCTGGTGCTGTTCCTGACCGAGGACAACACCCTGGCCGCGGCGGCCACCGACGGTGAAGGGGTCTTCCGCCTGGTCGAGGAGACCCGGGAATACTACATCCCCCGGGATCGCAGCGGCCTGGTGCGCGGCGAGCGCCTGGTCTGCGTCGATATCGACCGCGACGCCTACTTGATGGACTTCGACGGCGGTGAGCGCCGCCGCACCGGTACCGACACCTACCGGGTGGTTTGGGACCACGATGGATCGCGGTTCTTCCTCATCGAACGCAAGAGCGGCGACTACCTGCTCAGCGTCTATTCAGCCACGGGACAGCGGCTGCTCGAGCACGAGGAACCCTGGAGCCGTCGCGCCGCCGACACTCTCTGTTGGTCTTGGCGGTCCGACGAGCTGGCCTTCATCAACAAGCGCGGCGAACTGCAGGTCCTCGATCTGAACGGGCAGACCCGACTGATCTCCGAGGAGGTCCTCGAGGTGGCCTGGGTGCCCAACGAGCGCCGGTTGTTGGTGCTCGAGCCGCGAGCCGCCGAAGACGAGGAAGCTGTAACCCTGGAAGAGGGCACCGTCGAAGAGACCGAAGCGGTGGAAGAAAACGTCCCGGCATCGACGGAGCAGGAGGCCGCCGCTCCACCTGCTGACGCCGGAAGCGGGGAAGAGGGGGACACGCCGTCAATCGAAGAGGACGCCGCCGCGCTCCAAGAAGCTGTAGCAGAAAGCGAGGTCGAAGCCGACGAGGTTGACGCTGAGCAAGCCCCGCCGTCGCCGGACCCGGCTTCGCCGGTTTACCTGGCCACCCTGAGGCCGAACAAGCGGCTCCACGACTTCCCACCGCCCATCGAGGAAACCGTGCCGACTCCCACCGCCGACAACGAGACAGAGCCCCCGGAGTACGCCGTTTACCTCTACTCCCTCGAACCCGAGGGCGGACCGCGCCAACTGATCGCCCGCACCGATCACCTGCCGCTGAGCTCCCCCGACGGGCGCTTCCTGCTCTACACCGAGCGCCTAACCGACGAGTTGTACAACCTCAATCTGTACTCCCTCGACGAGAGCAACCCCGGTGAGTTGTTCCTGGGCAAGGTGCCGCTGGAGCGCCCCGCGGCCGCCTGGCAACCCGCCGGCCGCGCCGCCGAGGGCAACTTCAGCGAGGCCCTGCTGACCATCGTCCTGATCGTGGCGGGCGGAGTGCTGCTGCTGATCCTGATCCGCAGCTACATCCGCCACCGTCGTCAGGACGAGCTGCGCCGCAAACTGGAACGGCAGCGCCGCCTCGAGGAGCGCGACGCCGTCCTCTAATCCGCCCAGACAGCCGCCGTGCTACAATAGCCTGTCGGCTAACACCACCAGCTTAGGTAAGCACCCTGGTTGAGAAAAGGGTAGAGAAATGGGGGAGGCCCGGGCCTCCCCCATTTAC